>NZ_JBGLYH010000001.1:0-196342 GCF_041414475.1 Pseudodesulfovibrio karagichevae | reverse complement strand
GAAGCCCCCGGTTGCGCAGCTCTCCGGCGATCTTGCGCGGCCCGATGCCCGGCCAGGCCTTGCGCAGGGCCACGACGGCCTCCCGCATTTCAACGGGTGTCCTGTGCGGGCAACCGCGTGGCCTCCTGGCCAGTTCCACGAACCCGAACTTTCCGAATTCATGATAGCGTTTCAGCCACTTGTATCCAGTTTTCCGGCTGATTCCATACTTGCGGCACAACTCCGCCACGGCCTCGGCGCCGAGCCGCGCCTCCATCACGAACAACCATCGCTGATCCATAGGTTTGACCTCATTCCAGGGCATAGGCACCTCCAGGCTCTCATGCCCAAAGTGTTACCCATGTTCCCGGGCTAATGTGTTACCTATGTACCCGGGCTGTACCCCCTTTCCCCCTTCCCCCGGACCCCCATCCCCTCTCCCTTCCTAAACTCTTTAACGCCGCTTCGCGGGGTGGGAATACAACAAAAAGGCCCTCGATTCATGATGGAATCGAAGGCCTTATCTTTTTTCTGGAGCGATTTGGGTGCGCTGCACCCGACAGCGGTTCTCTTTCCGCGACAACCTCGCACACGAAGCAGCCTGATGACGCGATGAGGCTTTCGAAAGTGGGTCAGCTGTGCTTTTTCCGGGGGCAAGACAACCGCAGCGTAGCCGTCTACGTGAGGATTGGCTTGCCCCCGAAAAATGTGCAGATGGCCCGCTATCGGAAGCCGCTCAATGAGAAAAGGCCGACACCAAAAAGGTGCCGGCCTTCTCTATTAAGGGGGTGAGAGTTGGTTATGCCTTGGATACGGAGACGAAGTGCTCCTGCATGGCCACGGCGCCGCCGCCGCGGTCCCATTTGTTGATTCCCTTAGGCATGAGCATGTTGTCGGCTGCACCCATGCCCTTGGCGCGGGATTCGCACGGCAGGTCGTGGCCGAAACCGTGGATCATGAAGACCGCTTCGGGATGGACGAAGTCCGTGACGAACGCCTTGATCTTGGCCTTGTAGCCGTTGCTGGCCACGGTCACGTACTCGTCCTGCTCGATGCCCAGCGCCTCGGCGCGCTTGGTGTTGATCCACAGGACGTTCTCGGGCATCTGCTCGAAGAGCAGCGAGTTGTTCACGGTGTGGCCCTGAGTGTGCAGGGCGCAGCGGCCGAAGGTGATGCGGAACTTGCCGTCCGGCACCTGCTCGGGCGCCTCGTAGGGCTTCAGCGACGGCAGACCGTCCGCTTCGAGCTTGGCGTCGATGATCTGGACCTTGCCGGACGGGGTCTTGAAGGAGCCCTCTTTCACCGGCTTGTACAGGGGATCGGAGGCCAGGGACACGATACCGGTCTTCTCGAAGTCCTCGATGGACACGCCGGTGCCCTCGAGCTGGAACTTCCAGATGTCCTCGATGTTGGTGTAGTCCAGCTCCTTGAGGCCCATGCGCTTGGCCAGGCCCGCGTAGATCTCCCACACGGCCTTGGTGTCGTAGATGGGCTGCATGGCGCGCTTGCGCACCTGGAAGCAGGGCTTGGGGCCGTTCTTGGTCATCAGGATCTCGTCCCGTTCGAGATACGGGGAGATGGGCAGGACCACGTCGGCGTTCCAGGCGGTGTCGGACCAGGAGAAGGTCACGGCCACGAGCAGTTCGATGTCGTCCCACTTGGCCTTGACGTCGTCCTTGTCCGGGAAGGCCATGAGCGGGTCGTGGCGCTGGGCGATGTACGCTTTGATGGGGTAGGGCTTTTCCTCCACCGCGGCCTCGTAGGCCAGGTGGACCAGGCCCGGGCCCGCGTCGAAGTGCTTGCGTCCTTCCATCCAGCCCACGCCGTCGGCGCGTTTGCCTTCGGGCTTGGGATAGATCTCCATGAAGCTCTTGAGCCCCTTGGCGCCCACGTCGCCGGGCTTGTTCATGAAGGGCAGGCCGCCCTTGGCGCCGATGGCCCCGAGCAGCGAGTTGATGATGTAGATGGTCCGGGTCATGTAGAACGAATCGGAGTAGCGAGCCGTCATCCAGCCCGGATGCCAGATCACGCTCGGGGCGGCCTCGGCCAGATGGTTGCAGAAGTCGACCAGGCTTGCCGCGGGCACGCCGGTCTCGGCCTCGGCCCACTCCGGGGTGTAGGGCTTGACGAACTCCGCGAGCTTGTCGAAGTCCTCGACCCAGTCGGCCACGAACTGCTTGTCGTACAATTCATTATTGATGAGAACGTTGATGACCGCCAGGTTGAAGGCGTAGTCCGTGCCGGGCCGGACCATGAAGAAGTTGTCCGCCTTGGTGGCCGGAACGTTGGCCCGGATGTCGATGACCGTCAGCTTGCAGCCCTTCTCGATGCCGGCGAACAGGTTGTTCACCTCGGCCACGTTGATGGCCTCGAGGATGTTGCGCTGCTGGAGCACCACGTGCTTGGCGTTCTTCAGGTCGTAGGACACGCCCTTGCGGCCGAAGCCGAACACGGACAGGGCCGCGTTCTGCACATTGCGGGCGCAGGCCGAGTCATGGTTGTTGTAGTTGGCCGTGCCGATGCCGCGCAGGAAGGCACGGTAGAAATCGCGGAACGGGCCGCCACGGTCCGAGAAAAGGACCGAGTTCTTGCCGTAGGTGTTCTGAATGCGGGTCAGTTCGTCGGCCACATAGTCCAGGGCCTCGTCCCACGACACCTTCTTCCACTTGCCTTCGCCGCGTTTGCCCGTGCGTACCATGGGGTACTGCGGGCGGTCCTCATCATAGGTCAGGGCCGTACCGGCAGCGCCGCGCGGACACAGGGAGCCCATGATGCCGGGGGCATCGGGGTTACCCTGGATGTACTCCGCCTTGCCGTCGACCACTTCGACCTCGATGGGACATCGTACCGAGCACATGCCGCATATGCTCTTTACAAATTCCTTTCCCATACACTCCTCCTGTACAGACAGTGATAATTCTGCGCGCTCTTTGAATTAGGATGGACCTTATGCGTGCTGGTCAACCGTGGGCAATACATACCCGGCTTGTGAAATCTATAACATGATTTTTCTTCCATTCGACGAAAAAAAAGAGTTATGATCGTTCCCAATTGAGAAATCTATCACAAGTGGGGTGGTTGTTGACCAAGTCCGGATTTTTCTTCAATTCCTGGACTACAAACAAGACTGCGCGCCCAAATCCTAGTCTGCAGAGGTGGAAAATGGCTGGTTACAGAATGAAATTTGACAAGAAGCGGTGCATTGCGTGCAACGCCTGCCTGGTTCACTGCAAGGTGAAGAACAAGGTGCCCGCCGGGCTTTCCCTCAACCGCCTTGAGGCGGAGGGACCCGTCGCCGACAAGGACGGCAAGCCTTCGGCTTTGCTGAAGTACACCAACTGTCGGCACTGCAAGAAGCCCGAATGCGTGAGCGCATGCCCCACCGGGGCCATGTACAAGCGCGAGGACGGGCTGGTGCTGGTGGAAATGGACAAGTGCGACGGCTGCAAGGCCTGTATCGACGCCTGTCCGTGGACCGTGCCGGTGTTCAACGACGCCACCGGCAAGATCATGAAATGTGATTTCTGCGTGGACAGGGTGGATGCCGGCGGCACCCCTGCCTGCGTTGTCGGCTGTACGGCGAACGCCCTGAGCTTCGTGCGGCCGGAATAGACTGGTACCAAACTCCGCTGCCTTGGGGGACGCGGAGTGACATTTTGGGGTCCTTTTAACATTCATTATGAGGAGGAGGTAACTGTGTTACGTTCCAAGAAAACTCTCCTGTTGCTGGCGCTGGCTGCGGCTGTCTGCCTGATCGCCGAACCCGCTCTGGCTTCCCGTCTGTCCGACGCCATCGCCGAGGCCAAACCCACCGGTGAGCCCGGCTACCTGGGCATTCCCGGCGGACCGCAGCTCAACATCATCATCGGCCTCCTGTGGGCGATCTGGGTTGGCTGGATCTTCTCCACCGTCGGCGCGTTCGGCGGCATCATGGCCGGTGTCGGTCACATCACCATCTACGGCCTGGGCGACTACGCCAGCTCCTTCGGCAAGGGCGCCAAGCTGAACAAGGTCGTCACGGACTCCATCCGCGTGTCCAACCAGTGGCTGGTCGGCTGCTCCGCCGCCCTGTCCTCCTTCAACTACTGGAAGGCCGGCCGTCTGGTGCTGCCCCTGGGTATCGCCCTGGCCATCGGCTCCGTGTCCGGCTCCTGGCTGGTGCCCTGGCTGACCGCCGGCAAGATCAGCCTGAAGGCCTACATCGGCTACTTCGGCCTGTTCGTCCTCTTCCTGGGCTGCTACCTCTTCTATGAAACCACCCCGAAGGGTCAGGAAAGCAAGAAGGCCGCCAAGAAGGCCGCCGAAGCCTTCCAGAAGTCCGTCAAGGAACAGCAGGCCGGCGGCACCGTCGACCTGGCCGAGATGGGCGTCAAGGTCCAGAAGTTCACCCCGACCGCCTGCGAATTCACCTTCTTCGGCGTCGAGTTCAAGTTCAATCCCCTGATCCCCGTGGTCGGCGGCTTCTTCATCGCGGCCCTGGCCTCCTTCCTGGGCGTCGGCGGCGGCTTCCTGCTGGTGCCGTTCCTGACCTCCGTTGCGGGCCTGCCCATGTACCTGGTGGCCGGAACCTCGGCCATGGCCGTCTTCGTCGGCATGGCCAACTCCATCGCCTCCTACATGCTCCTCCGCTCCACCCCGGTCGAGTGGTCCCTGATCGGCGCCGAGCTCGTCGGCATCGTCATCGGCTCCATCATCGGACCCAAGACCTCCAAGTACATCCCGGACATCTGGCTGAAGCGCCTCTTCATCCTGCTGGCCGTGTACGTCGGCCTGAAGTACACCCTCAAGGGCTTCTTCGGCATCCTGCTCCCCATCTAGGGCGCGAATCAGTGAGACAACGGCGGCCGCCCGAAAGGGCGGCCGCCACAAACAACGGATTTCTTCATGACCGGAATCACCGTCTACCAGTTCCTCGATCCCTGGCTCATATGGGCCTTCCGCATCAGCGACAACCCGTACGTGGGCTTCGCCCTCGGTCTGGTCTGGGTCTGCCTGGCGGCCACGGTCATCGGCGAGCTGTGCATGGCCGGGGTCTATTTCCTCAATAAGCGCCATTTCGCCACCATCAACCGCGAAATGATCGACCAGCACAATTTTTCGGTCAAGGCCCTGAGCGTCAAGGACAAGACTTCCTGGAAGGCCTGCAACTCGCTGGCCAACGACGCCTTCGGCAAGAATTTCTTCGCCCGCATGGCCCTGTTCGCCTCGTCCCTGTGGGTGGTGCCCTTCGCCATCGGCTGGCTCTTCTACCGCTTCGGCGAGGTGGATTTCACCGTGCCCGTGGCGGGGCAGGTCGGCCCGGCCTTCATCTTCATCCCGGCCTACATCCTGATCCGCTACCTCTTCAGCCTGTCCAAGCCCTGGCTGCCGGTCTTCAAGAGCATCAAGCAGCGGGTCAAGGAGAACGAGGCGGCCGACGAGATGCTGACCTATACGGACCTGCTCAGCGAAGAGGACAAGATCGCCTATGCCCAGGCCAGGAAGGAGCGGGGCAAGCGCAAACAGGTGCTCATCGAGAGCAAGCCGGTCCCCGAAGGGTCCTAGCGATTTCGAGAAAAGGAAAAGCCGCCCCACGGGGCGGCTTTGTTCTTTGATATGATCGGCCGGGCCGGGCCCTAGGGAGCGGCCTTTTCCACGGCCTCCAGGAAGCCGGGCAGGTCCGAGGGCCCGATCAGATAGTACCGATCCCCGGTCTGGACGCAGAGCACGTCGGGGCGGTTGGTCACCACCACGGCCTCCCTGCCGTCCTTGATCTCGACCATGCCGGACCGGTAGGCGCCGAAGGTCATGTACTTTCGGGTCTTGGTGAACTTGAAGTCCGCGTCTTTTTTCAGGTCCACGCGGAAGGTCTTGACCACCGAGGCCCAGGGGATGACCGCCGAGGCGAACGGCGGGGCGGCCAGGAGGATGCCCTCGTCGGCCACCGTGACCGAGGCCCGTCTGGGCGTGATGTAAAGCATGTACCAGTAGAACAGGGACAGCGGCCCGGCCACGGCGATGAGGCAGATGCCGGTCCAGGTCAGCCCGGAGTTGAAACTCCAGGCCACGACCGCGGCGACGAGGGCCACTGTCAGGAGGAAGAAGGTGAGCACGGTCTTGCTCATGGGGATCTTGTAAATGGTCGTCATGGAAATCTCCTTGCTTGGGCACGCCCGTATGCTGGCACCCCTTCATACTGACTTGGGGGCATGTTGCCAAGGGATAAGACTTGTTGGAATACGGCCTGAATTTCTGTACGGTTTCAAGGTACGTCCGAAACGCGGCGCCCAGAGCGCCGAGAGCTGTTGATCCGATGATGAGAATGACGAGAATACGAATGTCGACCTGGGCGGTCCTGCTCGCGCTCCTCCTCCCCGTGGCCTTCGCGTCCGGGTGCTCGGACGAGAAGCCGGTCAAGGTCAACCTGTCCAAGCGCGAGGACCTGGTGGCCCCGCGCATGGACGAGGCCATCACCTATGCCTACCTGCCGCAATATTCCCACACCATTTCCTACCAGCGCCACCGCAGGCTGCTCGAATACCTGCGCAAGGCCACCGACCTGCCGCTCCGTCAGATTTTCCCCGACACGTTCGAGGAGCACGTCAAGATGGTCGAGCGCGGGGAGATCGACATCTCCTACTCCAACCCGTTCGTCTACGTGCGGTTGGCCAAGGCCGGGGCCCACGCCTTCGCCCGGGTCATCGAGCCCTCGGGCGAGCCCTACTTCCAGGGGCAGATCATCGCCCGGACGGACAACGCGGCCATCAACTCCATCAACGACTGCCGGGGCAAGCGGTGGATCGCCGTGGACCCCAACTCGGCGGGCGGCTATCTTTTCCCCCTGGGGCTGTTCTACGACCACGGCATCAAGCTCTCCGACTTCGAGACCGTGGACTTCGCGCCCGGTCCGGGCGGCAAGCAGGAGAAGGTCGTCCTGGCGGTGCACGCGGGCGTGTACGACATCGGCACCATCCGCAAGGGCACCCTGGACGTGGTCAAGAACAAGATCGACCGGGGCTCCATCCGGGTCCTGGCCGAGACCCGCGCCTATCCCGGCTGGGTGTACGCGGCCCGCAAGGGGCTCGACCCGGCCGTGGTGGACGCCATCGCCAAGGCCATGTTCGCCCTGAACGTGGACACCCCCGAGCACAGGGCCATCCTGAGCGCCGCGGGCGTGAAGGGCATCATTCCGGCCCGCGACATCGACTACGATCCGGTCAGGGAACTGGCCGAGAAACTGAACCTGGACCGGTAGCCTCCATGCGCATCTTCCCCCGGCTCAAGTTCCGCACCAAGCTCAATCTGGGCATGTCCGCCATCCTGGTGGGCATGGCCGTGCTCCTGTTGCCGCTGGTCGGGACCATGAGCGCCAACTCCCTGGTGGAGGAGAGCAAGAAGCGCGGCTCGGCCCTGGCCGAAGGGCTGTCCGTGCGCGCCGTGGACCCCCTGCTGGCCCGCGACTTCCTGCGGCTCAAGAACATGGTCGACGAGCAGTCCACCGTGGAGGACGTGATCTACGCCTTTGTCCAGGACAAGAACGGTTTCGTCCTGGTCCATACCTTCCAGAAAGGGTTCCCCGTGGACCTCATCGACGCCAACAAGGCGGCCTCGGGCGAGTCCCTGCACATCCAGCTTTTGGCCGACGGCTCGCGGCGCATCTACGACTTCGCGGCCCCGGTCCTGGTCTCGGACGGCCGCCTCGGGACCGTGCGCATCGGCCTGTCCCAGGCGCGCATCCAGATGGCCGTGCAGCGCCAGCTGACCCTCATGGCCGGGCTGTTCGCCGGGGCATTGATCCTGGCCACGTCGCTCGGCACGGTCTTCGCCCGGCGCGTCACCGCCCGGCTGGGGCGGCTGCGCGCCCACGCCGAGGAGATGCTGACCGGCAACCTGGACACCTTTTCCGGCCCGGAGTGGGGCATCCACTGCTGGGAAAAGCAGCAGTGCAACACCACCCAGTGCCCGGCCTACGGGGAGACCCGGCGGCGGTGCTGGTACATCGCCGGGACCATGTGCCCGGACTGCAACAACGAGGGCAACTTCCAGTGCAGGCTGGAGTCCTGCCGCCGCTGCGTGGTCTACCGCGAGAACGCGGGCGACGAGATCCAGGACCTGGCCGAGACCTTCGACGTCATGGCCCTGTCGCTCAAGAGCCACATCGAGGAGCTGCGCGACGCCGAGCGCAACCTGCGCGACCAGCAGCGGCTGACCCGGACCATCCTGGACGTCACCCCGGACCGCGTCTCCCTGGTGGACTCGACCATGCGCTACCGGGGCTGCAACAAGAGCTTCGCCGAGTCCGTGGGCATGTCCCTGGCCGAGATCGAGGGCCGGACCGACTTCGACCTCTTCCCCGAGGCCGAGGCCGAGGAGCGCCACATGGCCGCCCGCGACATCCTCCAGTCCGGGCGCAGGCTGGACACCCAGCTCATGGTCGAGACCGGCGGCGGCGAGCACTGGTTCCACGTGGTCTGCGTGCCGGTCTTCAACGACGAGGGGCGCATCGACGGGTTGCTGCGGACCGACCGCGACATCTCGGACATCAAGCGCTACGAGAACCAGCTCATCCAGGCCCAGAAGATGGAGTCCCTGGGGCTTCTGGCGGGCGGTGTGGCCCACGAGATCAACACCCCGCTGGGCATCATCCTGGGGTACGCCCAACTGCTCCAGGAGGACGTGGACCCGGACAGCCAGATCCACCAGGACCTGGCCATCATCGAGAAGCAGACCCAGGTGTGCAAGAAGATCGTGGCCGACCTGCTCGGCTTCTCCCGCCAGACCCAGTCGGCCAAGCGCGCGATGTGCTTCAACAACTCGGTCATGGAGGCGGTCTCCCTGGTGCGCCACACGCTCGAGCTCGACAAGGTGGAGATCATCACCCAGCTCGACGACCGCTACCCGATCATCTACGGCGACCCCGAGAAGCTCAAGCAGGTCTGGATCAACCTGCTGACCAACGCGCGCGACGCCATGGCCGGGCAGGGCGGGACCATATTCATCCGCACCCGCCTGGACACGCCGGGCGGCATCGTCTCCCTGTGGGTGGCCGACAACGGTTCGGGCATCGCCGAAGAGGCGCTCAAGAAGATTTTCGATCCGTTCTACAGCACCAAGGCCGTGGACAAAGGCACCGGCCTGGGGCTGTCCGTCTCCTTCGGGATCATCGAGGACCACGGCGGCGACATCCACGCCGACAGCCCGGTCCCCGAGGGTTTCGGTTTCCCGGCCAACGCCAAGGGCGGGGCCGGAGGCGGCGGAACGGTCTTTGAAGTGAACCTCCCGCTGGACCACGAGGGTCCGGATAGCGGGGAGCCCGAAAAGGAGTAGATCATGGCTAATATATTGGTACTCGACGACATCAGCGACGCCGGGATGCTGGTCAAGCGCATCCTGGAGCGCAAGGGGCACAAGGTGTGGAACTTCACCGAGGAGGAAGACGCCCTGAAGCGCGCGGCCGGGACGAAGATCGACCTGGCCATCCTGGACATCAAGCTCAAGAAGATGACCGGCGTGGAGGCCCTGGAGGAGCTCAAGAAGGTCAACCCGGACATGAAGGCGATCATGCTGACCGGCTACCCCACCCTGGAGACCGCCCGCGAATCGCTGCGCCTCGGGGCCCAGGAATACTGCGTCAAGCCCATCAACAAGGAGGAGCTGGAGGCCAAGGTGGCCGAAGTCCTCGACAGCGGGGAATAGGGAAGGAGCCCGAGGTCCGTCAACCACACGTATAGCCAAGGACGATCCATGTATCTCAAACAGCTCTTCAGGCACTGGACCTACCAGGTATTCGCGCCGGGCACCCTGCTGCGGCGCAAGTACGAGGCGTTCAAGTCCCTGCTGGCCCACGACGCCGTGGCCCTGGAATTGATCGCCGACCTGGAGGAGATGTTCTACGGCAAGCGGCTGGCCGACCGGCAGCGCGCCGTCTGGATGACCAACCGGCTGTCCTCGGCCGTGTCCACCATGGCCGGGCAGCTGGTGGAGATGAACCCCACCCGGTACATGGACCTGCCCGAGTACTTCCGCAAGATCGACTTCTACGTGCGCATGGCGCTCCAACTCGAACAGCCCGAGGTGGGCCCGCCGTATATCCTCTCCCTGGAGGAGGCCGGGGCCCTGCCGAGGCTGGCGGGCGGCAAGGCGTCCAACCTGGGCCGGGCCAAGTCCCTGGACGGCATGCCCGTGCCCCCGGGCTTCGTGGTCACGGCCAACGCCTTCAACTACTTCATCGACTTCAACGGCCTGGGCGAGGAGATCGAAAAGCGTCTGCGCCAGATGGTCGTGGGCGATCGCGACCTGCTGGCCCGGCTGACCGCCGAGATGCAGGAGCTCATCCTGGCCGCCGAGGTCCCGGAGGAGATCGCCCGGGGCATCCGCTTCGGCGTGTCCGAGATCATCGCCGGCGACGACCTCATCGCGGTGCGCTCCAGCGCCCTGGCCGAGGACGGCGAGATATCCTTCGCCGGGCAGTACGCCTCGGAGCTGAACGTCCAGCCCAACGACGTGCTCGAGGCGTACAAGCGCGTCCTGGCGGGCAAGTACTGCCCGCGCGCCGTGGCCTACCGCATCTCCAACGGGTTGACCGACAGCGAGACGGCCATGGCCGTGCTGGTCATCCCCATGGTGGACGCGGACACCGCGGGCGTGCTCTACACCCGCGACCCGGACTGCCGGGGGCGCGAGGCCATGGGCGTGTACGGCGTGCGCGGGCTGGGCCACGGGCTGGTGGACGGCTCCACCTCCCCGGACAAGGCCGTGCTGACCCGGCACGAGACCCCGCGCCTGGACGCGGACTGCACCCCGGACACGGGCGGTCTGCCCTCGGAGGCGTCCCTGGTCCGGCTCGGGCAGCTGGCCATGCGGTTGGAGGAGGCCTTCGGGCGGCCCCAGGACATCGAGTGGGCCGAGGACGTCACCGGCGAGCTGTACATCCTCCAGACCCGCCCCCTGCAGGAGGAACGCGAGGAGGCCCTGGCCGGGCAGGAGCCGCTGCCCATGTCCGTCAGCCCCATCGCCGAGGGGCTGGAACGCGCCTCCACGGGCGCGGGCTGCGGGACCGTGTATTTCGCCTCCACGGGCGAACGCATCGCCCAGATTCCCGAGGGGGCCGTGGTCGTCACCCCGAGCCTGCAACCGTCGCTCTTGACCTTCATCGGCCGGATGAACGGGGTCATCGCGGCCACGGGCAGCCGGGCCAGCCATTTCGCTTCCGTGGCCCGCGAATCGGGCGTGCCCGTGGTGGTCGGCGACGTGCACGCCCGGCTCGAACAGAGCCAGTTGGTCACCGTGGACGGCACGAACGGGGCCATCTACGACGGCTGCGTGGAGGCCATCATGACCCGCGCCCGCGAAGGGCACCAGGTCTCCGGGCGGGTGGTGGAGCAGTACGCCAAGGTCGCGCCCCTGACCGTGCGCCTGAACCTGACCGACCCCCAGGACGAGGGCTTCACCCCCATGGGCTGCAAGTCCCTGCACGACGTGGTCCGCTTCTGCCACGAGAAGTCCGTGAACGAGATGTTTTCGGTCATGGACAAGAAGGGGCGGGGCATGCACTCGGCCAAGCGGCTGGAGACCAGCCTGCCCCTGATCATGTACGTCCTGGACCTGGGCGGCGGCTTCTTCGCCAACGCGGGCGAGGGCAAGACCGTCTCGCCCCAGGACATCAAGTGCCGCCCCATGTGGGCCCTGTGGTACGGATTGGCCGACGACCGCGTCAATTGGCCCTCGCGGCTGACGGCCATGGACTGGGAGGAGTTCGACAAGGTCTCGGGCGGCATCTTCAGCTTCGATTCCAAGCTGCTGGCCAGCTACGGGCTGATCTCCGAGGACTACCTGCACCTGATGGTCCGTTTCGGCTACCACTTCTCGGTGGTGGACGCCATCTGCGGGCCGGAGCAGGGGGCCAACTACATCAATTTCCGTTTCAAGGGCGGCGGGGCCGGGTTCGACCAGCGGCTGCTCCGCCTGGAATTCATCCAGAGGGTTCTGGATCGCTACGGGTTCGAGACGGTCACGCGCGGCGACATGATCGACGCCAAGTGCGCCCGGCTGCCCGAGAACGACATCCGGCGGCTGCTCATGCGCCTGGGCTACCTCATGGCCGTGACCCGGCTCATGGACATGCGCATGGACAGCGAGGAACAGGTCGCCGCCGAGGTCGAGCGGTTCATCAACGACGCGGAGTCGCGCGATGGCTGACAAGACCGCCGCCTACAAGGTCACCTGGGTCACGGACCAGCTCGGCGTGGGCAGCGCCCCCATGAGCTATCCGCAGCTGGAGGCCATCCGCACCCAGGGCGTGGACGCCATCCTCAACCTGTGCGGCGAGTTCTGCGACCTGCACGACATCGAGAAGGACGCGGGTTTCGAGGTCCACTATCTGCCCCTTGAGGACGAGGAGGCCCCGGGCCTGATTGAGCTGGAAAAGACCCTGGCCTGGCTGGACGAGGCCATCTACCTGGGCAAGAAGGTGCTCATCCACTGCCGCCACGGCATCGGCCGCACCGGCACGGTGCTCAACGCCTACCTGCTGCGGCGCGGCCTGGGCCACAAGCTGGCGGGCAAGGCGCTCAAGAGGCTCAAGAGCAAGCCCGCCAATTTCGTCCAGTGGCGGACCATTCGAAAATACGGCAAGCAGTCCGGCCAGCTGACCGTGCGCGAGCCGTCCCTGGAGTTCAAGCGGCTGGTGGATCTGTCGCCGTTTTTCAACGACTACGGGGAGCTGGTCGCGCGGGTGGACGAGAGCGGCCAGGCCACCAAGGGGCTGGCCTGCGGCCTGGATCACAGCCAGTGCTGCACCACCCCGGTCTCCCTGACCCTGGCCGAGGCCGTGTACATCTCGCACCGCATCAATCAGAAGCTGTCCGGCGAGGAGCGCCTCAAGGTCATCGAGCGGGCCGTGGCCACGGCCCAGGCCGAGCGCAAGGCCGCCAGCGACCTGGAGTCCGGCGGGGAAGGGGAATACTGCCTGTCCGAGGCCGGGGCCGTCTGCCCCCTGCTCGAGCACGACAAGTGCCTGCTCTTCGAGCACCGGCCCATCCAGTGCCGGGCCTTCGGCCTGGACCAGGACGACGCCGGAGGGTTGTGGGGGACCATGATCAACCCGGCCCTGAACAAGATTTCATCGGAAATATGGTTCGCCTACACCGGCTCCATGGCGTCCGGCGACATGCCGCGCTTCGCCCTGCCGGACGTGGTCTCCGGCAAGTTCGTGGAGACCATTTTCCGGTACATGATGCGGCAGGGGCTGGAGTAGCCCACCCTAGACCGAGCAGTGCAGGGCCACGAAGGGGTTGGCCAGCTGCGGCAGGTGGGGCTCGGCAAAGAAGACGTGTCCCTCCCTGGGCAGGACCAGGGGCGCGGCGTCCGGGTCCGTGGACACGCTGACCGCGTCCCTGGTGAAGGTCACGGTCATGGGCACCACCTCCTGCTCCGCCTCGCTGCACAGGCTCTCCCTGGTCTCCGGGATATGGCAGTGGGTGTGCCCGTCCGGGTGCACCACGGTCAGCTTGGTCAGGGTGGTGATCACCTGGCAGACCTTCCCGTCCTCATCGAACACCAGTGAATTGGCGTCCCCGTTCACGCCCACGGCGTCCGGGTCGTACGCGGTCATCTCGCCCGCCCGGGTGGGCACGGTGACGGGTTTGGCCGGTTCCAGCGAGCGGACCTTGCCCTCCGGGGTGAAGCTGACCCCGATGCGCGCCTCCACGGGCCCGGCCGGGGTGGGCACGGACAGGGTCTCGCCCGGCCACAGGGTCAGGCTGCGCAGGCTGCGGTTGTCGTAGAAGCTGACGCTCAGGACCTTGGCGCGGACCAGGCCGATGGGCGTGGTCAGGGTGACCGGCCTGGCCAGTCCGGCCTCGTCGTCCTGGCTCCAGTAGCCCGACAGCTTGCCGTTCAGGGGAAAGATGCGGTTGATGGTCCCGTTCTCGTGGAAGGAGACCAGCTCGGCCGGGATGTCGCCCGCCGGGGTGGCGATCATGGTCTGGTTCTCCAGGGGCACGGACTTGACCCCGCCGGAACCGTGGAACTCCACGGGCAGGATCTCCCGTTTGCGCAAGTCGTCGGACGTGTGTTGGGGAACCAGTTCACCGTACTGCGTGGATATGATTTGCATGGAAACCTCTCTTGGAGTCTTGGAAGGCGGGGCGGCGCCGGGATTGGCGGGTGTCCGGAATCCTTGAGGATGCGGGGCGTCCGGCCAGGCCGTGGCGTCCGATGAAAAGCAGGGTGGCGTAGCTTATGAGCAGCAGGGCCAGGGAGAGCAGCCCCGCCTGGCCGTATTCCAGGGACTCGGTGTGCTCGAAGATGGCGATGGAGGCCACCTTGGTTCGGCCGGGGATGGACCCGCCGAGCATCAACGCCACGCCGAACTCGCCCACGGTGTGCGCGAAGATCAGCGCGGCCGAGGCCGCGACCCCGCCCATGGCGTTGGGCAGGATGACGTGTCGGAAGGCCTGGAGGTGGGTCATGCCCGAGCAGTGGGCCGCCTCGACGATGCCCGGATCGATCTTCTCGAAGGCCGCGCGCATGGGCAGCACCCCGAAGGGCAGGCTGTAGACCAGGGAGCCGACGACCAGCCCGGAGAAGGAAAAGGGCAGGGGCGAGCCGAACAGGGACTCCCAGGCCGCGCCCAAGGGCAAGCTCGGGCTCATGACCATGAGCAGGCCGAAGCCCAGGACCGTGGGCGGCAGGACCATGGGCAGGTTGCAGGCCGCCTCCACGTACCGCTTGCCCGGCATGCCGGACACGGCCAGCCAGTAGGCCAGCGGCATGCACAGGCAGAGCAGCAGGGGCGTGACCGCCAGGGCCAGCTTGCCCGTGATCGCGAGCGCCGTGAAATCCATGCCGGGCCTACGGGTTGAGGACGGCCCGGGCCGAAGGTGCGGCGGGCGCTGCGGCGTCGGGCGGCGTGGCCGTGGAGGCCGTGCCGGACAGGACGCAGAGCCACAGACAGATGTAGACGAATTTCCTGAACATCGGACCTCCTAGTTCTTGACCAGCTTCGAGAGTTCGCTGTCGGTCAGGGGGCGTTCCAGCTCCCAGGCCAGCTTTCTTACTTCATCGACAAGGGCCGGGAGACCCTGTTCCGGAAGGTCGAGACCCCGGTCCGCAAGGGCGTTGGCGACCGCCGCTCGGCCACTTTTTCCGCCAACAGCGACCATCCGGTCCGCGCCGATGCGGGCGGGGTCGAACGGCTCGAAAAGCTCAGGCGACTTGCTGAGGGCGTGCGCGTGAAGGCCGGACTCGCAAGCGAAAATGTCCTTGCCCGCGATCGCCTTGGTTCGGGGAATCGGCACCCCGGCAGCTTGAGAAACGAAATGGCAGAGGCCGCGAAGGTCTTCAACTTTGTACGCATGACTGTTCTCCTTGAGTGTCAGGTAGGCGGCCAGCTCCTCGGTGGCCGCGATGCCGGACCGTTCGCCGATGCCGAGCAGGCTGACGTCGGCGAAGTCCGCGCCGCAGGAAAGGGCGGTGACCGCATTGCCCGTGGCCATGCCGAAGTCGTCATGGCAGTGCACGGCCAGATCGATGTCCAGTTCCCTCTTGAAGGCCGTGACCAACTCCACCGTCATGGGCGGGGTCAGCAGCCCCAGCGAATCGGACAGGCGCACGCGGGACGCGCCCACGTCCTGAGCCAGTCCGGCCGCTCTCAGGGCGAAGTCCCGATCGGTCCTGGAAAGATCCTCCAGGCCGACGGACACGTATTCCATACCCAGGAGCCGAGCCGCGAGCACGGTACGGGCCAGGCGTTCCAAAAGCCCCTCGCGGTCGGTCCCGAGTCGGTTTTCGATATGCAGGTCGGATACGGGCACGCCGATGTTGATGCGGTCGATCCCCAGGCCCGCGGCCTTGCGGATGTCCGCCTCGCGGCAGGGCGACCAGACGGACAGGGCGGTGCGGCCGCGCCGAGCGCCTATCCTCTCTATAAGCTCGTCGAGCCCATCCTGGCCGACCCAGCCCAACTCGATCTCGTCCACGCCTATGGACAGGAGACCGGACACGATCCGCTCCCGCGCCTCCATGGAGAAGTAGGCCCCGAAGAGCTGCGCTCCTTCTCTGAGTGTGGTGTCGATCAACATGTGGTTTGTCCTTCTCTTGTTGTTAGTGGTGCTGCCTCACTATGAGCAGGAAGGATGCCAATTCTCATAATTCATGTATCATCTTGGTATAATTAAATAAATTTGTTTACGAAAAAGATATGGAATTGGCTACGTTTTTGTAGATTGCTACACTTGTGTCTGCGGTCTTGGTGTGAACCTACACTTTTCGTAGGAAGCTACACTGTTGTGATCATGGTGATTTCCCCTTTGAAAACAGCTTGTTAACATGTTGTAGCGGGTTTGGCACGGCGCTTGCCTTAAGGGCTTCATCGACGCAAACAAACCCATGGAGGAGAAATCATGCGGAAAGTAGCAATTTACGGAAAGGGCGGAATCGGAAAGTCCACCACCACACAGAACACTGTTGCCGGTCTGGCTGAGATGGGCCGCAAGGTCATGGTCGTCGGTTGCGACCCCAAGGCCGACTCCACCCGTCTCCTGCTCGGCGGCCTGGCGCAGAAGTCCGTGCTCGACACCCTTCGCGAAGAAGGCGAGGACGTGGAACTCGAGGATATCCGCAAGCCCGGTTTCGGCGGCACCTGGTGTGTCGAGTCCGGCGGCCCGGAACCCGGTGTCGGCTGTGCCGGTCGCGGCATCATCACTTCCATCAACATGCTTGAGTCTCTGGGCGCCTACGAGGAGTCCGAGGGCCTGGACTACGCCTTCTACGACGTCCTCGGCGACGTTGTCTGCGGCGGCTTCGCCATGCCCATCCGCGACGGCAAGGCCCAGGAGATCTACATCGTCTGCTCCGGCGAGATGATGGCCATGTACGCGGCCAACAACATCTGCAAGGGCATCATGAAGTACGCGGAATCCGGCGGCGTCCGTCTGGGCGGCCTGATCTGCAACTCCCGCAATACCGACCGCGAGGCCGACCTGATCACCGAGCTGGCCGCCAAGCTGGGCACCCAGATGATCTACTTCGTGCCCCGCGACAACGACGTGCAGCGCGCCGAGATCAACCGCAAGACCGTCATCGAATGGGACGGCTCCGTGCCGCAGGCCGACGAGTACCGCGGTCTGGCCAAGGCCATCGACGAGAACACGATGTTCACCATCCCGACCCCCCTCGAGATCGAAGACCTGGAACAGTTGCTCATGGACTACGGCATCATGGAAGCCGCCTAGTTCTCCCCGACATTTCGCCCGGTCGGCGGCTCCGGCAGGCGCGGAATTCGAAAGGATTCCGTGCCTACAGGGGAGAACCAGCCCGAAAACATGGCGGAATGGGAAACAGAAAAACAATCAAAGTCTTTTAATAACGAAGAGATAGGAGAGAGCAAAAATGATGATCATGGTACGAGCAATTGTGCGTCCCGAGAAGTCTGATACGGTCCTGGCCGCCCTCATGGACAATGGCTTTCCGGCCGTCACCAAATATTCCGTGGCCGGTCGCGGCAAGCAGCGCGGCATCAAGATCGGCGAGGTCACCTACGACGAGATCCCCAAGACCATGCTCATGTGCGTCGTCAACGCCGCCGACAAGGACTTTGTCATCAACACCATCATGGATGCGGCCCGCTCCGGCACCAAGGGCGCGTTCGGCGACGGCAAGATCTTCGTCTCCGACGTCGAGGATGTCTACACCATCAGCTCCGGCGTGAACGAGACCGCCGCAGCCAGCGAGGAGGCCGCGTAATGAAGGAAGTCATCGCAGTCGTGCGCATGAACATGATGAACCAGACCAAGGCCGCCCTGACCGCTGCCGGCGTCGACGCCTTCTTCGCCCACTCCGCGGAAGGCCGGGGCAAGGGGTTCGTCAACTCGGCCGTCGTCGAAGGCGCCGAGAGCGGCTACGAAGAAGCCGCCGCGGTGCTCGGCGAGAAGGGCAAGCTCTATCCCAAGCGCATGGTAACGGTAGTGGTCCCCGATGACATGGTCGACGACGTCGTCGAAGCCGTCATCGCCGCCAACAAGACCGGCAAGCCGGGCGACGGCAAGATATTTGTCCTCCCCGTGGGTGACGCCGTCCGCGTCAGAACCGCCGAAACCGGTGCAAAGGCCATAGCCTAGCCGACATCAAGGAGTACTGAGAATGGCCAAGACCAAGAAAGTGGTGCAGCTCATGCCCGCCGACATCAAGGAAGAACTTCTGAAGAAGTATCCTCCCAAGGTCGCCCGCAAGCGCGCCAAGCAGATATTGATCAACGAAGCCACGGAAGCCGAGGCGCCGCCCGAGATCCTGGCGAACGTCCGTACCATTCCGGGCATCATCACCATGCGCGGATGCACCTACGCGGGCTGCAAGGGCGTTATCATGGGCCCGACCCGCGACATCCTGAACATCACCCACGGCCCCATCGGCTGCGGATTCTACTCCTGGCTCACCCGCCGCAACCAGACCGACGCGAGCGCGGACGGCGTGAACTACATGCCCTACTGCTTCTCCACGGACATGCAGGACCAGGACATCATCTTCGGCGGCGAGAAGAAGCTCGCGGCCGCCATCCAGGAAGCCTACGACATCTTCCATCCCAAGGGCATCTGCGTCTTCGCCACCTGCCCGGTGGGCCTGATCGGCGACGATATCCACGCCGTGTCCAGGAAGATGAAGGAGAAGTTCGGCGACTGCAACGTCTTCGCCTTCTCCTGTGAAGGCTACAAGGGCGTGTCCCAGTCCGCCGGCCACCACATCGCCAACAACCAGGTCTTCACCAACCTCGTCGGCGAGAATACGGAGCCCAAGGAAGGCAAGTACAAGATCAACCTGCTCGGCGAGTACAACATCGGCGGCGACGGTTTCGAGATCGACCGCATCATGAAGAAGTGCGGGATCACCAACATCTCGACCTTCTCCGGCAACTCGACTTACGACCAGTTCGCCTCCGCCCAGCACGCCGACCTCGACTGCGTCATGTGCCACCGGTCCATCAACTACGTGGCCGACATGCTCGAGACCAAGTACGGCATCCCCTGGATCAAGGTGAACTTCATCGGCGCCGAGTCCACGGCCAAGTCCCTGCGCAAGATCGCCGAGTACTTCGGCGACCAGGAGCTCATCGACCGGGTCGAGGCAGTCATCGCCGAGGAGATGCCCGAAGTGAAGGCCGTGGCCGCCGACGTGCGCACCCGCACCGAAGGCAAGACCGCCATGCTGTTCGTCGGCGGTTCCCGCGCCCACCACTACCAGGACCTCTTCGCCGAGATGGGCATGAAGACCCTGTCCGCCGGTTACGAGTTCGCCCACCGCGACGACTACGAGGGCCGTCAGGTCATCCCCGAGCTGAAGCCCGACGCCGACTCCCGCAACATCGAGGAGATCACGGTCGAGGCCGACGAGAAGCTCTACAGCCCGCGCAAGACGCCGGACGAGTTCAAGGCCCTGGAAGACGCCGGTTTCGAGTTCAAGCACTACGAGGGCATGAACGACCAGATGGACAAGGGCACCCTGATCATCGACGACCTGAACCAGTACGAGGCCGACAAGCTGGTCGAACTGCTCAAGCCCGACATCTTCTGTGCGGGCATCAAGGAGAAGTTCTCCATCCAGAAGCTCGGCGTGCCCATGAAGCAGCTGCACAGCTACGACTCCGGCGGACCGTATGCCGGGTTCAAGGGCGCCATCAATTTCTACAAGGAAATTGATCGGCTCGTGTCCTCCAAGGTGTGGTCCTACATGAAGGCCCCCTGGCAGGAATCCCCCGAACTGACCGCCACCTTTGTTTGGGAATAGGAGAATACAATGGCTTTACTGAAGCATACACCCGTTGAAATCAAGGAGCGCAAGGCGCTCACCATCAACCCGGCCAAGACGTGCCAGCCCATCGGGGCCATGTACGCCTCGCTCGGAATCCACGGATGCCTGCCGCATTCGCACGGGTCCCAGGGTTGCTGCGCCTACCACCGCTCGGCCTTGACCAGGCACTACAAGGAGCCCGTCTCCGCCGCGACCTCGTCCTTCACCGAAGGGGCGTCCGTGTTCGGCGGCCACGCCAACCTCATCCAGGCCATCGACAACATCTTCACGGTCTACGACCCCGAAGTGATCGCGGTGCACACCACCTGTCTGTCCGAGACCATCGGCGACGATCTGAACCAGATCTTCGACAAGGCCCAGAAGAGCGGCAAGGTGCCCGAAGGCAAGACCTGCATCGGCGCGCCGACCCCGAGCTACGTCGGCTCCCACGTGACCGGCTTCTCCAACATGGTCAAGGCCATGGCCCAGCTGGCCGAGCCCTCCGGGAAGAAGACCCACAAGGTCAACGTCATCCCCGGCTGGGTAGAGCCCGCCGACATGGGCGAGATCAAGCGCCTCTGCGCCATGGTCGGCGTGGACATCACCCTGTTCCCGGACACCGACGGCGTGCTCAACGCCCCCCTGACCGGCGAATACAAGATGTTCCCCGACGGCGGCGTGACCGTCCAGGAGCTCAAGAAGACCGGCGACGCGCTCGGCACCCTGGCCCTGGGCGAGTGGTGCTCGGCCGACGCCGCCCGCTGGCTCGACGCCAAGTGCAAGGTCCCGTGCACCGTGCTGGACATGCCCTTCGGCCTGGCCGCCACCGACCGCTTCATCGACGTGCTGCGCACTGTTGCCGGCGTCTCGGTCCCCGACTCCGTCGCCTTCGAGCGCGGCCAGCTCGTGGACATGATCTCCGACATGCACCAGTACTTCTACGGCAAGCGCGTGGCCCTGTGGGGCGATCCGGACCAGCTCATCTCCATGTGCGAGTTCCTGGTCTCCCTGGACATGCAGCCCGTCTACGTGGTCACCGGCACCCCGGGCAAGGCCTTCGAGCGGCGCATCAAGGCCATCTGCGCCGACCAGCCCTTCGAGGTCAAGGTCAAGGCCAAGGGCGACATGTTCCTGATGCACCAGTGGATCAAGAACGAGCCGGTCGACCTGCTCATCGGCAACACCTACGGCAAGTACATCTCGCGCGACGAGGACATTCCGCTGCTGCGCTGGGGCTTCCCCATCCTGGACCGCCAGGGCCATCAGTACTTCCCGACAGTCGGCTACAAGGGCGGACTCAGGCTTCTTGAGAAGATTCTGGGCCTGCTGCTGGATCGTAAGGACCGCGACGATCCGGAGACGATCTTCGAGCTCGTCCTGTAGCGTTCATACCCGGTCCGGGGCGGAGTCCTTCCCCCTCCGCCCCGGACCAAACCGAAAAACAAGAAGGCCGTCATGTCCACCTTTGCTGAAAATACCTCCCATCCCTGTTTCGGCATGACCGCACGCAAGACCGTGGGCCGTCTTCACCTGCCCGTGGCCCCGCGCGCCAACGCCCGCGTCCGTTTCGCGGGCGGCAACGGCACCAAGCCCGCCATGATGCCCGAAGAGGCTCTGGCCTGGCTCGACCACGTCATGGAGCAGGGCAAGCCCATCTCCATCGTGGGCATCACCGGGCCCGGCGACCCGCTGACCTCCCCCGAGTTGACCCTGCGCACCCTGCGCCTGGTCCGGGAGAAGTATCCCGAACTTTCCCTCTGCCTGACCACCCTGGGCATGAACGGCGCCGAGTACGCCGAGGAACTGGCCGAGGTCGGCCTGTCTCACGTCACCGTGCTCGTGGACGCCGTGGACCCCGAAGTGGCGGAGAACCTCTACGCCTGGATCCGGCCCGCCAAGCGGACCCTGCCCCTGAAGGAGGCCGTCGCGCTGCTGCTCACGGACCAGTCGCGGTCCGTGTCCGCCTTCAAGAAGGCCGGAATCACCGTCAAGATCAACACCACCGTGTACCCCGGCTACAACGCGGGGCACGTCGAGAAGATCGCCTCGACCATGGCCGGGCTCGGCGCGGACATCATGGCCGTGGTCCCGTTCCACCCCGAGGAGGGCGCGGAGGACGCGCCCCAGGCCACCGACATGGAGCTGCTCTCCGAAATCCGCGACCGCGCCGCCCGGCACATCGACCTCATGCCCACCTTCAACGAGTGCGGCGAGAACCTGGTCGGCCTGGACGCCCCGGACAAACCCGGCGCCCCGGTCACGGTCCTGCCCAAGCCCACCAAGGAACGGCCCAACGTGGCCGTGGTCAGTTCCACCGGTATGGATATCGACCTGCACCTGGGCCACGCCATCAAGGCCATGATCTACGGTCCGCGCGGCGACGGCCTGGCCTGCCTGCTGGGTGTGCGCGACCTGCCCGAGCCCGGTTCCGGGACCCAGCGCTGGGAGACCCTGGCCGACACCCTGGGCGACTGTTTCGTCCTGCTGACCGCCTCGGCCGGCGAGAACCCGAGAAAAATTTTGAGCCGCAAGGGTCTGTCCGTCCTGATCACGGACGGCGAGATCGAGGGAACCGTGGATGTGCTCTACGGGGGCGGTAAGAAAGGCAAGAAGAACAAGAAGTAACCAGAAGGAGAGTAAAGGAAATGGCTATCCCCGAGAGAATGATCATCTGTTGTCAGTCCTTCCGTGCGGCCGGTGATCCCAAAGGCATCTGCCACAAGCAGACCGACGGGTTCCTGCAGTACGTGGAGGAAGAAATTTTGGATCGCGGCCTCGACGCCCTGGTGGTCGGCTCCACCTGCCTGAAGCAGTGTGAATCCGGTCCCATGATGGTCATCCAGCCCGAGAACTGGTGGTTCAAGGGCGTGGATTCCGAAGCTGCCATCGACGCAATTCTGGACGGCCTGGAAGACGGCGAACCCGCCGAAGAGTACCTGGCCTCCTAAGGAATCGAGAGTCCCATGCCTGAAGCCCTCGTCATCCGCCCCGCAACCCGCGCGGACCTTCCCGGTCTCGTGTCCCTGCTCGACTCGGTCTCCTCGCTCGAAAAGGGGACGGTCGGCACGGACGGGCGGCGGCGCGATCTGGAACTGATGCTGAAAAACGGTCGGGGACGCATCCTGATCGCGAGCGTCGCCGACAGGACTGTGGTCGGTTTGTGCGCAGGACGGCTGACGATCCTGGAGGCTGAAGGCGGTCCCGCCGTCCTCATCGAAGATGTGGTTGTCCGTGAGGACTGGCGGGGCCAGGGCCTCGGCGAAATGCTGATCAACCGGCTCACCGAGTGGGCCAGGGCCGACAGCGCGGGGAGGCTGATGCTTCTCGCAGACCCGGACGCGGCCCCGGCTCACGGATTTGGATACACCGCCCATCGTCCGGGCAACCGACTGTAATCTATCGATATAGGGGAAGTAAAATGAGTGCGACCAGTTCGACCATACTCGAGGAAAGACAGGACCAGATCCACCGGACCGGCGAGGGCGCCATCGACATCGCCTGCAACCGCGAGTCCCTGGCGGGCGCCGTCAGCCAGCGCGCCTGCGTGTTCTGCGGTTCCCGAGTGGTCCTGTATCCCATCGCCGACGCCCTGCACCTGGTGCACGGCCCCATCGGCTGCGCGGTCTACACCTGGGATATCCGCGGCTCGCTGTCCAGCGGCCCGGAGCTCCACCGGCTGTCCTTTTCCACGGACCTGCAGGAAACCGACGTCATCTTCGGCGGCGAGAAAAAGCTCGAAGCCGCCCTGGACGAACTCATCGACCGGCATTCCCCCAAGGCCGCCTTTGTCTACTCCACCTGCATCGTGGGGCTCATCGGCGACGACATGGAGGCGGTCTGCCGCAAGATGACCGAGAAGAAGGGCATCCCCGTGCTCCCGGTCATGTCCGAAGGGTTCAAGGGCAACAAGCGGGCCGGGTACCTGGCCGCGTGCAAGGCCATGTTCCGGCTCATCGGCCAGGGCGACACGTCCGACATCTCGCCCGTCTCCATCAATATTTTCGGCGACTTCAACCTGGCGGGCGAAATCTGGATCATCCGCGAGTACTTCGAGAAGATGGGCGTTCAGGTGGTCGCCAACGTGACCGGCGACGGCCGCGTGGCCGACATCGCCCGCTGCCACGGCGCGGCCCTGAACCTGGTCCAGTGTTCCGGGGCCACCATGGACCTGGCCAAGATGATGGAGGAGGAGTTCGGCACCCCGTACAAGCGCGTCTCCTACCTCGGCATCGAGGACATGGCCGACTCCCTGTACAAGGTGGCCGACTTCTTCAAGGACAAGGACCCTGGGATCGTGGAGCGGACCCAGGCCCTGGTCCGCGACGAGCTGAACAAGCTCATGCCCGAGCTGGCCCGCTACCGCAAGGACCTGGAAGGCAAGAAGGTCGCCATGTACGTGGGCGGCTCCTTCAAGGCCTTCTCCCTGGTCAAGGCCTTCCGCCACCTGGGCATGAAGGTCGTCATGGTCGGCTCCCAGACCGGCACCAAGGAAGACTACGCCGAACTGGCCGAGATCACCGATCCCGGCACGGTCATCATCGACGACGCCAACCCGCTCGAACTGTCCCACTTCATCAAGGAGAAGGACGTGGACGTGTTCGTGGGCGGGGTCAAGGAGCGGCCCATCGCCTACAAGCTGGGCGTGGGTTTCTGCGACCACAACCACGAGCGCAAGGAGGCCCTGGAAGGCTTCGCGGGCATGCTCAACTTCGCCCGCGAGATCCACGCCTCGGCCATGTCCCCGGTCTGGCGGTTCGCCCCCCGGCGTGCTAACCGCGTCAACCTCGCCAAGGAAGCCCGGAAGGAGGCCGTCAATGAGTAACGCCAAGACCGCAAGACCCAATTTCGTCTCCACGACCAACGCCTGCAAGCTGTGCACGCCGCTCGGGGCCTCCATGGCCTTCCGGGGCGTGGAAGGGGCCATTCCCTTCCTGCACGGCTCCCAGGGATGCGCCACCTACATGCGCCGCTACATCATCTCGCACTTCCGCGAGCCTGTGGACATCGCCTCCTCGGCGCTCGGCGAGAAGAACGCCATCTACGGCGGCGGCCCGAACCTGAAGAAGGGCATCCTCAACGTCATGAAGAAGTACGATCCCAAGCTCATCGGGGTGGCCACCACCTGTCTGACCGAGACCATCGGCGACGACGTGCCCATGTACTTCCACGAGTTCTACAAGGAATTCGGCGACCTCGATCTGCCCGAACTGGTCCGGGTCTCGACCCCCAGCTACAACGGCACGCACATGGACGGCTGGCACGGCGCGGTCCGCTCCCTGGTGGAGCAGCTCTGCCTGGAAAAGGCGGACGACGACGGCCGGGTGAACATCCTGCCCAGCCTGGTCTCCTGCGAGGACGTCCGTCATCTGCGCGACATCTGCGACCACTTCGGGATCAAGGCGACCATCCTGCCCGACATCTCCGAGTCCCTGGATGGTCCGGCGCTCGAGGACTACGTCAAGATCCCCGAGGGCGGCACGCCCATCAGCGAGATCAAGACCATGAGCGCGGCCGCCGGGACCATCGAGTTCGGCCGCTGCCTGCCCCCCAAGACCGGCGGCACCAGCCTGGAGGAGCGCTTCGGCGTGGCCAACCACCGCATCGGCCTGCCCATGGGGCTGCGCGAGTCCGACCGTTTCTTCGAGATCCTGGAGGAACTCTCCGGCAAGCCCATGCCGCGCCGCTACGAGCTGGAGCGCGGCCGGTTGGTGGACGCCTACGTGGACGGCCACAAGTACATCTTCGGCAAGCGCGCCGTGGTCTACGGCGAGGAGGACCTGGTCGTCGGCCTGTGCGCCTTCCTGGCCGAGATCGGCGTGGACGTGGTCCTGGCCGGAACCGGCGCGCGCGGCAAGGGGCTGGAGGCGGCCATCGCCAAGGTCACCGACGGCGTGGCCCGCATGGCCCCCGAGGTCCGCGAGGGCGTGGACTTCCATGACATCGCTGCCGAGGCGGGCGAGCTCGCCCCGGACCTGCTGGTGGGGCACTCCAAGGGCTACCGCTACGCCAAGGAATGGAACGTGCCCCTGGTGCGCGTGGGCTTCCCCATCCACGACCGCTTCGGCGGCCAGCGCACCCTGACGCTCGGCTACAAGGGCACCCAGACCCTGTTCGACCGGGTGGTCAACGCGGTCATCGAGAAGAAGCAGGCCGATTCCCCCATCGGCTACGGATATATTTAATCAGAGAACGCAACTCCAACGCGGCAGACTGAGAACCGACAAGCAGCCCGGCCCCCGTCCGCCGGACCATCACAGGAGAACCGATATGTCCAAGGATACCACCAAGCACCCCTGTTTCAACAAGAAGAGCGCCGGAAGCTGTGGCCGCGTGCACCTGCCCGTTGCCCCCAAGTGCAACATCCAGTGCAACTACTGCAACCGCAAGTACGACTGTGTGAACGAGTCCCGCCCCGGCGTGACCTCCGGCGTGCTCAAGCCGTTCCAGGCCGCGGAATACATGGACAAGGTCCTCGAGAAGGAGCCGCGCATCACCGTGGCGGGCATCGCCGGTCCCGGCGATCCCTTCGCCAACCCCGGCGAGACTCTGGAGACCATGCGCCTCCTGAACGAGCGCCACCCCGAGCTGCTCTTCTGCCTGTCCTCCAACGGCATGGGCATCCTGCCGTACCTGGACGACATCGCGGAGCTCGGCGTGTCCCACGTGACCATCACCATCTCCGCCGTGGACCCGGCCATCGGGGCCAGGATCTACGCCTGGGTCAAGGACGGCAACGTGGTCTACCGGGGCGAGAAGGGCGCCGAGATTCTCCTGGACCGCCAGCTCAAGGCCATCAAGGGCCTCAAGGAGCGCGGCATCACGGTCAAGATCAACTCCATCGTCATCCCCGGCGTCAACGACCACCACATCGTCGAGGTCGCCAAGGTCTGCGCCTCGCTGGGCGCGGACATCCAGAACATGATCCCGCTCAAGCCCACGGCCGACACCCCGTTCGCCGGGATTCCGGAGCCGGGCCGCGAGACCGTCCTGCCCCTGCGCAAGGAGGCCGAGCCGTTCATCGAGCAGATGACCCACTGCAAGCGCTGCCGCGCCGACGCGGTCGGCCTGCTCAGCGACGACCAGTCCACGGCCCTGTGCGGCACGCTCCAGGCCTGCTCCAAGCTCAAGCCCCTGGAGGCGACCATGGCTCGCCCGTTCGTGGCCGTGGCCACCCGCGAGGGGCTGCTGGTCAACCAGCACCTGGGCGAGGCCAAGTCCTTCCAGATCTGGGGCGAGTCCGAGACCGGCGGCTACCGGCTGATCGAGGAGCGCCAGGCCCCGCAGGCGGGTTGCGGCCCCAAGCGCTGGTCCGAGCTGGCCGCCACCCTCAAGGACTGCCGGGCGGTGCTTTGCGCCGCCGTGGGCGAGACCCCGCGCATGCTCCTGGAGGAGCACGACATCCAGTCCTACCCCGTGGACGGCTTCATCGAGGACGCCCTGCGCTTCGTCTTCGAGGGCGGCGACATCAACGCCCTCAAGGTTCGCCGCGCGGGCATCGGTTCGGGCTGCGCCGGAGGCGGCGCGGGCTGCGGCTAATCCGCGGGACAACGGTCTTTCCGGGCTTCGGCCCGCAACCGGCAGCAATCCCAATGGAGGAGAACTCATGAACAAGGCGACGTTGGAAAAGGTTTTCGAGTACGCGTCCAAACCGGTGCAGGGGACCATGTCCCGCAAACTGCGCAAGGACGTGAAGATCCAGGTCAACGAGGGCGAGGTCTACGAGGGGGCCACCCTGTTCCTGGGCGAGGAGTTCGTCCGTGTGACCTGCGTCAAGGACGGCCTGAACATCAACACCTACTACGACTGGGAAAAGATCGCCTCGGTGCGCACCTTGGGCGCGGTTGAATAACCCGACGGTCCGAAGCAAAAAAAGAGGCCCTGCCGGTTGCCCGGCGGGGCCTCTATCCTTGTGTGCCTGTCGGCGTCTAGTAGAAACGCCAGCTTCCGGGCGCCTCGCGGTAGAACTCGTCCATTTCCTCGCTGATGCCGATGCGGACTTCATCGTCCACCTCGGCGCGGGTCACGTTCTTGCTCGGGTCGAGGCCGACGTCCAGGGCGATCTCTTCCAGATAGTGCTGGACCCGGTCCGCCTTTTCGCGGAGCGCGCCGTCGGTTTCCAGACGGGTTTTGTCGAATCGTGCTGCGGTAACGTAGGTCTTTGCAGCCTCCTTTCCGGCCGGGGGCCGGATGCATTCGTCTCCCCATATAATAAGTCCTCCGGGCGTGGAGGCAAGCGGGCGCGGCCGTTCAAACGGCGGACACCCCCCGCCGGAACGTCCGGCGGGGGGTGTCTTGCGTGGGGTGGAGGTATGTATGCCGAAAATTTAGGTCTGGGCTTCCTTTATGCGCCGCAGCTTGGCCCTGCCCTCGGCGATCATGGATTCGAGGCCGTACTTCTTGACCCGGTAGCCCATCTGGCGGGCGGACAGGCCCAGCGCCTCGGCGGCCTTGTACTGGACCCAGCCGTTGCGTTCCAGCGCGGCCATGACCTCGTTGCGCTCGAACTCCTTGAGCGAGGTGTGGCGCGGCGCGTCCTCGGACATGGGGATGGCCTCCTGAACCGTGGCGGACTGCCCGGGAGCGAGGTAGGACTTGAGGAATTCAAGGCTGATGCGGTCCTCCTCGGACATGATCACCAGCCGCTCGATGAGGTTCTGCATCTCGCGCACGTTGCCGGGCCAGTCGTAGCGGATGAGCGCGTCCAGGGCCGTGGAGGTCAGGTGGATGCTCCGCCCGTAGTCGCTGGCCATCTTGTGCAGGAAATGGTTGAGCAGGCCGGTGATGTCCTCCTTGCGCTCGCGCAGGGCGGGCACGCGGATGGGGAAGACGTTCAGCCGGTAGTAGAGGTCCAGGCGGAACCGCCCGCGCTCGACGAGGTGGCCGAGGTCCCGGTTGGTGGCGGCCAGGATGCGCACGTCGATGGTCCGGGTCCGGTTGGAGCCGAGCCGCTCCAGCTCCTTGTCCTGGAGCACGCGCAGCAGCTTGGCCTGCAACCCCATGGGCAGTTCGCCGATCTCGTCCAGGAAGATGGTCCCGGTGTCCGCCTCCTCGAACCGGCCGGGCCGGGTGTTGGTCGCGCCGGTGAAGGCCCCTTTCTCGTGGCCGAAGAGTTCGGATTCCAGGAGGTTGCCGGGGATGGAGGCGCAGTTGACCTTGATGAACGGGCTGCCCTTGCGCTCGGACAGCTCGTGGATGATCCGGGCGATGAGCGTCTTGCCCACGCCGGATTCGCCGAGCAGCAGGACCGTGGCCCGGGTGGGCGAGACCTTCTCCATCTGGCGCTGCACCTCGACCATGGCTGAGCTCTGGCCGACGATGTACGGGCCCTTGGAATTCTTGGAAATCTGGTACTTGAGCGAGGTGTTCTCGCGCTTCAGCGCGGCCTCGCGAGCCATGATCTTCTCGTTCAGGCTGAGGAACTGGCCGATGAGCGTGGCCACCACCTTGAGGAAGTCCACGTCCTCCTCAAAGCTGATTTCGTCCTCGAACAGGCGGTCTACGTTGAGCACGCCGATGGGGTCGCCGTGCAGGACGATCGGCACGCCGATGAACGAGATCATGCCGCGCTTGACCCGGCGCGAACCGGTCTTGTCGAGGAAGAGCGGCTCCTTGTCGATGTCCGGCACGTAGTAGGGCTCGCCGGTCTGGAAGATGCGCCCGGTGACGCCCTCGTCGAGCCGGTACACGCCGCGCCGCTTCTCCTCTGCGGTCAGGCCGTAGGAGGCGTTGATGGACAACTGCCCCGTCTCGGGGTCGAAGAGGGTGACCGTGGCCCGCTGCATGGACAGCTGTTCGGAAAGGATCTTCAGAACGCCGTCCAGTGCCGACTGCAGGTCCATGGCCTGGTCAATGACCTGGCAGATGGACTGCAGGGCCGACAGTTTTAATCCGGGGACATTCGCTAGCATGGCAAGTGAATAGCAAGCGCGATGCCATGCGCGAAATGTGGCGCGGGGCTTGGCTTTCCGGGCCGCCGCCGCATACGAAAAGGGAGAATTATTTTAACAAATATGTCATTCCTGAACAAAGGATATACATATCTGCAACATTGCGCGCCACGCCGGTTTCATCAGCGAGCGCGGCGATTTCCTCCGGACCGGGGCTGTCTCCGCCCCTTGCCGTGGTGCCCCTTGCCGCCGGGCGCGCGTCCGGTGTCCGGCATGAGGATGGCGTGCTGGCGCAGCCTTTCCGCGTCGGTCTTGGCGACAAAGATGGGCTCGCCCTGCATGTCGCATTGTGCATGGAACATGGCTGCGGCCGCCGTGCCGGGCAGGGGGATGAAGCACTGGACCTGCTCGGGTTTCCAGCCGCGCGCGTCGAGCCAGGCGCGCAGGGCGCGCATGTCGTCCTCGGTGCAGCCAGGGAAGGCGGACATGAGGTACGGGACGACGTATTGCTTCTTCCCGGCCTTCTTCGACTCCTTGTCGAACAGGTCCAGGAAGGTCTCGAAGGTCTCGAAGCCGGGCTTGCGCATGAGCCTCAGCACGTGGTCCACCTGGTGCTCTGGCGCGACCTTGGCCTGGCCGCCCACGAACTCGCGGATCATGGTCGTCAGGGCCTGCATGTCGGTCACGGCCAGGTCGATGCGCCAGCCCGAGGCCACGCGCACGTGGTCCACGGAGTTGACGTCGGACACGGACCGCAGCAGGGAGACGAAGTCGCGCTGGGCCACGCGGTAGTGCTTGCAGATGCGCGGGGTCAGGCAGCTGGCCCGCTCGCAGGCGGACTGGTCGGACGCGCAGTGCGCGCCCCACATGTTCGCGCTGGGGCCGCCCACGTCCGAGATGGACCCGGTCCACCCCTTGACCTCGGTGATGGCCCGGACCTCCTTGAGGATGGACCCCTTGCTCCGGGAGCGGATGGTCCGCCCCTGGTGCAGGGCCAGGGTGCAGAACGAGCAGCCGCCCGCGCAGCCCCGATGGGTGGTCACGCTCGTGCGGATCATGTCCGCCGCCGGGATGCGCTCCCGGTAGGACGGGTGGGGCAGCCGGGTGAAGGGCAGCCCGGCCAGCTCGTCCAGCCCCGCCGTGTCGAGCAGGGGGCCGGGCGGGGCGACCAGGACCATGCGTCCGCCGGTCTCCTGCACGGCCCAGGCCTTGTTCTGGTGGACCTGTTTTTCGAGCAGCCTGGTGGCCTCGATGAGCTGTTTCGGGTCGTCCAGGATCGCTTCGTGGGAGGGCAGTTCGAGGACCTCTGCATCCGCGGGGATGTCGTCCCTGGTTCCGGCCACGACCAGGCCGGGCAGTCCGGCCAGCTGGGGGCGCAGGGCGCGCAGGTCCACTTCGCCGGTCTCGTCCAGGATGGTCGCGATGGTCTCGGCCAGGGTGACGATGGCGTTCTCGGCCATGCCGTAGGTGATGGCCGTGGCCTTGGAGTCGAGCAGCACGGACTTGCGCACCGAATCGGACCAGAAATCGTAGTGGGAGATGCGCCGCAACGACGCCTCGATGCCGCCCAGGATCACGGGCAGGCCTGGGAAGGCCCGCTGCACCGCGTTGGTGTAGGCGATGCACGCCCGGTTGGGCCGCGCGCCCGCCTTGCCGCCCGGGGTGTAGGCGTCGTCGGAGCGCTTCTTGCGGAAGGCCGTGTAGTGGGCCAGCATGGAATCGAGCGACCCGGCGGTGACGCCCGCGAAGAGCCTCGGGCGGCCCAGGCGCAGGATGTCGTCGGGCCTGTCCCAGGCGGGCTGGGCGCAGATGCCCGTGCGGAAGCCGTGGCGGATCAGCCAGCGGCCGAGCAGGGGCGCGCCGAAGGAGGGGTGGTCCACGTAGGCGTCGCCCGAGACCAGGAGAATATCCAGCTCATCCCAGCCGAGCGCGTCCATTTCCTCGCGGGACATGGGCAGGACCTCGGGCTGGCGGAGTCGTTGCGTGTGTTCGTTGCGTGACATCCTCTCATGATGAACCACGCGCCCGTCCAGGTCCACCTATTTTACGCCCCGTCCCTTCCAGCCCGCCCGCTTCCCGGCCTGCCGGGGGCCTGTACAGGCCGGGAGGATACGGGTAGTATGGCCGGACCGGAGGATGTGACCATGAAAGCCATGCTGCTGACGGAATACGGCGGGGAGTATCCCTTTGCCGAGCGCGACGTGCCTGTGCCCGAACCCGGGCCGGGAGAGGTCCTGGTCCGCGTGGCCGGGTCGAGCCTCAACCCCATCGACAACAAGATCGCCACCCTGGGCGCGGCCCTGGCCTTTGCGCCGGAGCTGCCCGCCCTGCTGGGCATGGACATGTCCGGCACGGTGGAGGCGGTGGGGCCCGGCGCGACCCGCTTCAAGGTCGGCGACCGCGTGTTCGGCTGCCCCGGCGGCGTCAGGGGGCTGCCCGGCACCCTGGCCGAGTACGTGACCGCCGACGAGCGGCTGCTGGGCCGCGCGCCCGAAAACATGGACCTGGCCGACGCCGGGGCCGTGCCCCTGGTGGCCACCACGGCCTGGCTGGCCCTGTTCGACAAGAGCGGGCTCAAGCCCGGCGAACGCCTCCTGGTCCAGGGCGGCGCCGGGGGCGTGGGGCACATGGCCGTGCAGCTCGGCGTCCATGCCGGGGCCGAGGTCTTCGCCACGGTTTCGTCCCCGGACAAGGCGGCCGTGGTCGAGGCTCTGGGCGGCACGCCCATCGACTACAAGGCCGTGACCGTGGACGAGTACGTCGACGAATACACCGGGGGCGAGGGGTTCGACGCGGTCTTCGACACCGTGGGCGGCAAGGTCCTGGACAACTCCTTCCGGGCGGCCCGCACCGGCGGCCGGGTGGTCTCCACCAACACCCGCTCCACCCACGACCTGGGCCCGCTGCACGCCAAGAGCCTGTCCCTGCACGTGGTCTTCATGCTCCTGCCCCTGGTCACGGGACAGGGCCGGGAGCGGCTCGGCGAGATCCTGGAGAACGTGGCCGGGCTGGTGGATGCGGACGAACTGGCCGTGCTCCTGGACGAGCGCCGCTTCGATTTCCGCGACATCGCCTCGGCCCACCGCTACTGGGCGTCGGGCCAGGCCATGGGCAAGATCGGGGTTGCGGTCGGCGCCTGAGACACGGGCTCGCCGGACCGGAATTTCGCCCCGCACGGCTTTTTGAACTGTGCGGGATACAAGGAAGAATCCAATTGAGGCTTGACAAAACAGGCCTCACGATAAAGATTGGGACTCTAATACTGTAAGAATTGGACGGCGGCCCTCTTTGGCGGCCGCTGCGCGCAAAACCAATCCTCATCCAAGTGAAATCTATGCCTCCCGAGAAAAAGCCAGCGTCACCAGCAGCCTCGAAGCCCGTTCAGGAACCCGGGACCGGGTCCGAAGCCATGCCGAAACCGGCCGGACCCAGGCCCGCCGAGGGCGCGCCCGGTCCCGTTCCGGGCAAGGCCGATGACGGGAAGTCTTCGGCTAGGTCCATACAGCTGGACGCCGGACCCATGCCGGGTTCCGCCGCCGGAAAACCGGCCGGACCGGCCCCCTCGGCTTCGCCCGCGCCCCAGGCCGCCTCGGGAGACAAACCCCTTCAGGTCCGGCACGTCCCGGTCGGGGAGGGCGCGCCCGGCAAGCATCCGGGCAAGGAACCGGGCCAGCCCCAGGCGGGCCAGACGCAGCAAGTCCAGCCCCAGCCGGGCCAGACGCAGCAAGGGCAGCCTCAGCCGGGCCAGCCCGTCAAGGGGCAGATGCCCCCCGGCATGGCCGCCATGCCCGGCATGCCCGGCATGCAGAAGCCCATCCGGGTGGAGACCGACGAGCGGTTGACCCCCAAGGACATCGATTTTCAGCCGCCCCTGGTCATCTGCCTGTCGATCATCAGCCGACTGCTCGGCAAGCCGGTCTCCTCGGCCACGCTCAAGGCGGGCATCCCCCAGCAGGAGGGCGTCATCACCGCCGCCTCCATCGTGCGCTCGGCCGAGCGCATCGGCATCAAGGCCAAGACCGTGTACCGCGAAAAGCTCCAGTCCATCACCAAGCTGGTCATGCCGTGCATCCTGCTGCTGCGCGGCGGCAACGCCTGCGTGCTCCTGGACTTCACCGGCAACATGGCCCGCGTCATCGTGCCGGGCCACGGCATGGACGAGACCGAGATTCCGATCTCCACGCTCAACGAGGAGTACACCGGGTACAGTATCTTCTGCCACCGCACGTCCAAGCTGGACAAGCGGGCCAGCGAGCTCAAGCTGCTCAAGACCAAGCGCTGGTTCTGGGGGGTCATCGGCAAGTTCTGGCCCATCTACAAGCACGTCATCGGCGCCTCGATCATGACCAACATCATCATCATCGCCTCGCCGCTCTTCGTCATGAACGTGTACGACCGGGTCATCCCGAACAATGCCACCGAGACCCTCTGGGCGCTGGCCATCGGCATCGCCATCGCCTACCTGTTCGACTTCCTGCTCAAGAACCTGCGCTCCTATTTCGTGGACGTGGCCGGGCGCAACGCCGACGTGCTCATCGGCTCCAAGATCATGAACCACCTGACCTCGGCCCGGCTCGATTACATGCCGGAATCCGCGGGCGCGGTGGCCAACAACATCCGCGAGTTCGAGTCCCTGCGCGAATTCTTCGGCTCGTCGTCGCTGGTGGCGCTCATCGACCTGCCGTTCCTGGTCCTGTTCATCTGCGTCATCTACTACATCGGCGGGCCCATCGCCTATCCGATCTTCGTGGCCGTGCCCCTGGTCATCCTGGTGGGCGTGTTCATGCAGATTCCCTTCCAGCGGATCATCGAGAACCACTACAAGGAATCCACCCAGAAATACGCGCTCCTGTTCGAGGTCGTCCAGGGGCTGGAGACCATCAAGACCAGCATGGCCGAGGGCCGCATCCAGGCGCGCTGGGAGAACGTGGTCGGCCTGTCCGCCCACTCCAACAGCCACGCCAAGACCATCGCCAACGTGTCCATCACCTTCTCGGTCTTCGTCACCCAGATGGTCTCCGTGGCCGTGGTCATCACCGGCGTGTACCTCATCTCCAAGGGCGAGCTGACCGTGGGCGGTCTCATCGCCTGCAACATCCTGTCCGGGCGGTCCATGGCCCCGCTGTCCGCCGTGGCCGGGCTGCTCTCCCGCTTCCAGCAGTCCCGCATGGCCTTGAACGCCCTGGACATGCTCATGGAGATGCCGTCCGAGCGGCCCGACGACAAGGAGACCTTCCACTACGGCGTCATCGAGCCGTCCGTGACCCTGACCGACGTGTCCTTCAGCTATCCCGGCACGGACAAGGCCGTGCTCCACGACATCAACCTCAAGCTCACGCCGGGCGAGAAGGTCGGCATCATCGGCCGCACCGGCGCGGGCAAGACCACCATGGGCAAGCTCTGCGTGGGCCTCTACCAGCCGGTGCAGGGCTCGGTGCAGGTGGGCGACATCGACCTCAGGCAGATGGACGTGGCCGACCTGCGCCGCAAGGTGGGCTACATCTCCCAGGACAGCCTGCTCTTCTACGGCACGCTCAAGGACAACATCGCCTTCGGCCTGCCTGAGGCGGACGACCAGTCCATCAACGCGGCGGCCGAGATATCCGGGGTCAACGACTTCGTCCGCGACCACCCGGCGGGCTTCGGCATGATGGTCGGCGAGCGGGGCACCTCCCTGTCCGGCGGCCAGCGCCAGGCCGTGACCATCGCCCGCGCCATCCTGCCCGATCCGGAAATCCTGATCATGGACGAGCCGTCGAGCAACATGGACAACCAGTCCGAGTACCGTCTCAAGGAGCGGCTCAAGAAGTACATCGAGGACAAGACGCTCATCGTCATCACCCACCGCCACTCCATGCTCGATCTCGTGGACCGGCTGGTGATCATGGACCGGGGCAGGATCGTCGTGGACGGGCCCAAGAAGGCCGTGCTCGACGGGCTGCGGACAGGTCAAATCAAGGTTTCCCTGTGAGGATGCAATGAGCAAGAAATTCGATAGAGAAACGCTGCTGTTCATGAGCGAGGTGGACCAGGCCATGTACGGCAGGGGCCACCGGCTCGCCTACATCATGTCCACGGCCATCCTCCTGCTGATCGTCATCTTCATCCTCTGGGCCAACTGGGCCATGCTCGACGAGCGCACGCGCGGTTTCGGCCGGGTCATCCCCTCCCAGCGCATCCAGGAGATCCAGAACCTGGAGGGCGGCATCATGAACGAGCTCTTCGTCCAGGAGGGCCAGACCGTGGAGAAGGGCGACATCCTCTGCCGCCTGTCCAACGAACAGGCGGCCAGCTACTACCGCGACGCCCAGAGCAAGGCCCTGGAACACCAGGCGGCCATCGCCCGGCTCACAGCCGAGGCCAACGGCGACGAGGAACCGGACTTTCCGCCGGACGTCGTCGCGAAGGCCCCCCAGCTGGTCGAGGACCAGCGGCGCATCTTCAAGGCCCAGCGCAACAAGCTGAACATCGACATCGGCCTGCTCGAGGACCAGTACCAGCAGCGCCAGCAGGAAGTGAACGAGATGGTCGCCCGGCGCAACCAGCTCAGGCAGAGCCTGGAAGTGGCCGAGAAGCAGCGCGACATCGCCAAGCCCCTGGTGGAGAAGCACATCCACTCCGAACTCGACTACCTGCGGCTGGAGCAGACCGTGCTCCAGATGCACGGCGACATGCAGGCCCTGACCCTGGGCATTCCCCGCGTGCAGCGGGCGGCCAAGGAAGCCAAGGGGCGCATCGACCAGGCCAGGGCCGAGTACCGTGCCAACGCCCTGGAAGAGATCAACGCCCGCAGGCAGGAGCTCAACTCCATCCTGGAGAACCTGAGCTCCGGCGGCGACCGCGTGACCCGCACGGACGTGCGCTCGCCGGTCCGGGGCGTGGTCAAGCACATCATGGTCAACACCATCGGCGGCGTCATCCGCCCCGGCGAGTCCATCATGGAGGTCGTGCCCCTGGACGACACCCTGCTGGTCGAGGCCGAGGTCAAGCCCTCGGACATCGCCTTCCTGCATCCCGGCCAGAAGGCCCAGGTCAAGATCACGGCCTACGACTTCTCCATCTACGGCGGACTGTACGGCACGGTGGAGAACATCTCGGCCGACACCATCGAGGACGAGAAGGGCGAGAGCCACTACCTGGTCAAGGTGCGCACCAGGGACAACGCCATCACCTACCGTGGCCAGCAGCTGCCCATCATTCCGGGCATGACCGCGAGCGTGGATATCCTGACCGGCCGCAAGTCGGTCCTGGCCTATCTGCTCAAGCCGTTGCTCAAGGCCAAGCAGAACGCGCTCAGGGAACGATGAGGCGTGAATGAGGCCGGTGCGGGGGATATACTCGGCGGCTTTGGTTGCGCTCTGCGCGGCCTGCATCGCCGTAGCCCTGGTCCGGCCTCCCGACGCCTTCGCCGCCGCCCCGGGGGCCGACGCCGCCGCAGCCAGGCCCGACAAGCGCCAGCTGTTCGGGACCATGGAGTTCAAGGGCAAGCTGCAGAAGCTGCCCAAGTGGACCCGCGTCCTCGAAAAGATGAAGGCCTGGAAGGGCTATTTCAAGGACGACAGGACCGCCAACCATCCGTCCAATAAGGCCTGGAGCACCCTCAAGGCCCAGTTCAAGGACAAGCCCGAGCTGGACCGGCTCAGGGCCGTGACCAAATTCTTCAACAAGTGGCCGTACCGTTTGGACATGGCCAACTGGGGCGTGAGCGACTACTGGGAGACGCCCTGGGAGTTCCTCAAGAAATCGGGTGATTGCGAGGACTACGCCATCGCCAAGTTCTATGCCCTCCAGGAACTCGGCTTCTCCCCGGATCAGATGCGCATCGTGGCCGTCCGCGACGCCATCCGGGGCATTGGCCACGCGGTCCTGGCGGTCTACGCCAAGGACGACATCTACATTCTCGACAACCAGACCGACATGGTCCTGTCCCATACGAAGTACAAGCATTACATCCCGCAGTACTCGGTGAACGAGCATTACCGCTGGATGCACGTGGCTCCCCAGAAGCGGACCACCTACGAAAAGGCGAAGCAATAAGGCCCGCCCTCTCGGGCTGGTCACAAACCAGATGGAGTTATCGACATGGCTGAACATCTTACAAAGACCGCAGAGGTCCCCACGTCCATCGGAGGGGCCGGACAAGGCGTCAAGATCGGCGTGGTCCTGGCCTTCGTGCTGGTCATCTCGGTGGGCATCGCCGTGCTTGCCGCCAGAGCGGTGCGCGACAATGAAGCCTCGCTGCTGGAGAACCAGCAGAAGCGCTTCCAGCTGCTGATCCAGGGGCGCACCGAGGTCATCGCCTCCTGGCTCGAAAACCTGTCCCACCAGGGCGACCGGCTGATCAAGTCCGATCTCTTCCGGCTCTACGCCTCGGAGGTGGACACCTACGCGGGCGACCTGTCCAATCTCTTCGGGCGGCTGCACTCCGACCAGTCCGTGGAGGGCCAGGAGGGCGCGACCCTGGCCGAACAGCTGCCCATGATGGAGAACATGCTGCGCGAGTTCTCCACCTACGCGGGCTTCCTCAACGCCCGCATCCTGAGCCGCAAGGGCGAGGCCTACATCGCCACCGACGGCTACCTGCCGCCCATGAACCAGGAGCAGACCGGGCTGGCCATGGCCGCCATCAAGCAGGGCGGACCGCAGTACTCCACCCTGCGCAAGACCGCACAGGGCCTGGAGATGGACGTCTTCGTGCCGGTCTACCCGCCCGACGCCGTGGGCGGCACGGACGAGGCCACCGGCCAGAAGGCCGTGGGCGTGCTCATGATGACCCGCCAGATTTCCGGCAAGATCACCGAGCTGCTGTCCAATTCGCCCCTGGCCGCCAAGGGCGAGAAGACCCGGCTGATGCAGAAGAGCGGGGCGGGCTACCGCGAGGTCGCGCCGTGGACCGCCGACGGCTTCCTGGACGTGGGCTTCCCTGTCAAGGTCGACGCGGACGGCCACATCCCCTTCGGGCTGCGGCCGAGCATCGAGGACGCCGACACCAAGGTCTATTCCATGGGCGTGCGCATCCCCGGCCCGGCCTGGTGGCTGGTCCAGGAGATCGACTACGGCCAGGCCATGAAGCCCGTCGTCGATTACAACCGCACCGTCTACATAGTGGCCGGACTGGGCATCCTGACCGCGCTGCTCATCGCCGGGCTGGCCTGGTGGATACTGACCGGCGTGCAGAGCCAGCGAATCGCCGAGCAGTTCCGCGCCCTGGCCACGCAGATCGAGGAGCAGAAGCTGTTCATCGACTCCATAAACGCCAACATCGACGAGTTCATCGTGCTCAAGGACGGGCAGGGCAAGTTCACCTACGTCAACGACGCCTTCGCCGCGGCCGCCGGGCGGCCCAAGGAGGAGCTCATCGGCATGGACACCGCCGCCGTGTTCGGCTTCGACACGGCCAAGCGGCTGGAGGCCATCGACGAGGTGGTCGTGCGCGAGAAACGCAAGATGACCATCAGCGAGCCCATCTTCATCCGCTCCCGGCGGCACCAGTTCCAGGTGTCCAAGTCGCCGTACTGCGCCAAGGACGGCACCTGCCAGGGCATCGTCGAGGTCTACCGCGACGTGACCGAGTACGTGGCCGCGCAGGAGAAGAACAAGCGGTTGATCAAGAACGCCATGGAGGCGCTCGGCTCGACCATCGAGGCCGCCGACCCGTACCTGGGCGGCCACACCAAGCTCCTGGCCGGGCTGTCCGTGGAGGTGGCCAAGGCCATGCACCTGTCCGAGATGGACATCGCCGAGATCGAGACGGCCGCCAACCTGTCCCAGATCGGCAAGATGTTCGTGCCCAACGAGATCCTGACCAAGCCGGGCAAGCTCACTCCCGAGGAGATGTCCGTCATGGAAGGGCACGTGGAACACGCCTACCGCATCCTCAAGGACATCGACATCGCCGAGGGCGTGCTCACGGCCATCTATCAGATGAACGAGCGCCTCGACGGCACGGGCTATCCCAAGAAGCTCGCCGACGGCGACATCATCGTGCTCGCCCGCATCCTGGCCGTGCTCAACTCCTTCTGCGCCATGATCCGTCCCCGCTCCTACCGGGGCGCCAAGGCCCCGGAACAGGCCCTGGAGATTCTGGCCAGCGAAGGCAACCGCTTCGACCCCGCCGTGGTCGCCGCCCTGGCCGACGTCATCAAGACCCCGTCCGGGGAAAGGCTGCTTGCCGACAAGGACTAGCCCTCCATCCGATCCATCTGGTCATGCAAAAGGCCCCGGCATCGCGCCGGGGCCTTTTTTGCGGGCTCGGGACGGCGGCTTCCGATGGCGGGGCTGTAGCGTTTCGGGCCGGGCAACCGCAGGGAGGAGGGCGTGCGCCGAGGGCCGGAAGAACCGAATCGCTTGATGAGGGGCGGGCGGAGGGATGCAATCCAATGATTGCAGGCCGTACATGCCTGCACCGGGAAATCCGGACAGCCTGCCCGTGGAGAGGGAGGCCCCGGCCGCGCGCAAAAGAAGAAGGGGCGCAGCCACGATGGCTGCGCCCCTGGAAGACTGTTCTCGCAGTTCTTCTTGGCTATTTGGCGGCGGTGGTCTCCGCGGACATGTTGTCGTAGGTGCTGGGCGCGATCTCCAAAGTCTTCATGAGCTGACCTTCGAGGGCCAGGAACTTGTAGACGGTGAAGTCGCGGTTCATGGTCGCGGTCTCGAGCTGCACGCGGTTGGAGAACACCTCGTTGGTGGCGTCCAGGAGGTCGAGCAGGGAGCGCTGGCCCACGTTGAACTGCATCAGGTACATGTCCAGGGATTCGAGGCTGTACTGCAGGGCTTCCTGGTACTTCTCGATCTGGCTCAGGCTGGACTGGTAGTCGGCCCAGGTGGAGGCCACCTGGCGGATGATGTCGTCGGTGGTGTCCTGAAGGTTGTCCTGCGCCTCGCGGATGCGGGCGGCGGCAGTCTTGATGTCGTAGTAGTCGCTGGTGCCGTTGAAGATGTTCCACTGGGCGCGCAGCATGGCCTTGTTGTCCTGGACATAGGAATCCACGCCGTCGAGGTTGTCGGTGTGGCGGGTGGACAGGTAGGCGTCGACGGTCGGGTACATGGTCGACTCGAGCTGGCCCTTGGTCTGTTCGGCCACGTTGATCTCAGCCTTGTACACGGCGATCTTGGGGTTGTTGTCCAGGGAAAGCTGCAGGATGTCGTCGGCCTTGCCGGGGATGTAGTTCGGCAGGTACTGGGGATCGGCAAGGGACGTGGGGGCCGTTCCCACGGTGCGGATGTACTGGGCCTCGGCGGTGCGCAGTTCGCCGGTGTAGGTGACCAGGGTGGTCTCGGCGCGGGCGACGCGGCCCTTGGCCTGCATTTCGTCGGCGCGGTTGCCCGCTCCGCCCTGGACGCGCTCGGTGATGGAGTCGAGCAGGTTCTGGTGCGCGGCGATGTTGTCTTCGGCCAGGGAGACCAGCTTGCGCAGGCGGACCACATCCACATGGGCGCGGACGGCGTCCAGGCCCACGGTTTCGACGTTGTCCACCAGTCGGCCTTCGGCCGAGGTCAGGCGGGCGCCTTCGCGCTTGAAGTCGTGCCAGCGGTCGAAGCCGTCGAAAATGGGCTGGGTCAGGGTGGCCCGGAAGTCTGTCGGGGTGCGCCAGCGCTCATCGGTGTTGTTGCGGGTGGTGGCGCTGCTGTACTGCTGCTTTCCGTACTCGCCGGTCAGGTCGAGGGACGGGAAGAAGCGGCCCAGCGCGGAAAGCTTGGCCTTGGCGACGGCGTCCTTGTTGTTCAGAAGCGCCTTGATCTGCGGGTGTTGTTTCACCGCGGCGACGACGCTCTCCTTGAGCGTCGTCTTGCCGTTGTCGGCAAAAGCGGGCACCGACAGCGACAAGGCGAGGATGAGAATTGCGAGAACATGCTTTTTCATTTTATTCCCCATATTCGGGTTTTGAAAGGTACTTACTGCTAAACTTGTAGCCGGTTATATAATTATGGTCAAGATTGGCGGGGCCCGATCTTCACAAATTCAAGAAAGCCGGGCCTCGGCGACCCAGGTGCCTGATTGTCTATGAATATCGAATAGATGTTTCCGCCGGATCGGTCATGTGCCCGCAGCTGCAGCCGAGAAACAAAAAACGTGCCCCGCAGGACACGTTTTTGTCTGTCGGATGGGGGGCACGCCGTGTAAAACTAGTCCACGTGCCGACCGGAATGGATCAGGTGGGTGATGAGGTCGTCCCCGGAGTGGTTCGCGTCGATGTGCAAGTCGTGCGTGGGCATGTCCGGGTGCGACACGCCGAGCAGCTTGACCACGATGTCGTCGCCCGCGTGGTCGTTCTGGCTGAGGATCACCGAGGTCAGGTCGTGCTCGTTGTCCACCACCACGTCCCTGACGGACATGTTGTCGGGCAGTTCCAGGTGGTTGCTGCCGAAGGTGAAGTTTGTGACCACGATCTCGCTCTGGCCGTGGCCGAGGACCGAGGGGTCGATGAACAGGCCGCCTTCGTTCGCGCCCGCGTGGAGTTCGTGGCCGTCCATGTGCGCCTCCGCGTGGCCGGGCTGGTGGGCCGTGTGCCCGTTCACGAAGAGGTCGTGCTCGGGCAGGTCCACGAGCAGGGCGTCGTGCGGCAGGTCCGCGCCCGGTTCCGCGACGGGGCCCGTGTTCAGGGCGTAGGTGCCGTCGCCCAGCAGGGAGATGGAGAAGGTCCCCTCGTGCCCGCCGGGGTTGAATCCCGCGTCGTCGAACAGGACGGGGTGCATGATGTTGCTGTTGGCCAGCACCCAGTCCCCGGCGTCCTTGATGAAGTGGAAGTCCGCCCCCAGGTCGACGGCGGCCCGGTCCACGTCCGGGAGGAGGAAGAACCGGATGTCGGCGTCGCCCGCGAACATGCCCACCAACTGGCCGAGCATGGCCGTGTCGTGGCAGTCGGACAGGACGATCTCCGGATCGACCGGAACGTTCCCGTCAAGGGTGTAGGTGCCGAGCATCGTGGTTTCGTTCATATACGTACTATCGGTCATATCAGTCTCCTTGTATAGGAGAAAATCGCAGTCTGTCGCCCTTTCCCGGCCGGGCCGGGGAATGTTCGTCGGTTAGGACGAATGCCCTCCCGAGCTGATGATGTGCTGGATCACCGTGTTCAGGTCGTCGCCCGAGGCGGAGATGTTCACATGGTGGTCCACCGCGTCGTGCGTCGGGGGCAGCACGCCCTGGAGGGTGATGGTGATGTCGTCGCCCGCGGGGTTCACGTCGGCGATGGTCAGGACCAGGTCGCCGCTGTCCCCGGCGGAGGTGACGTCCACCACGCCGTCCGTCAGCGCGCTCAGATCGAAGTGGTCGCCCTGGCCGATGTTGAAGTCGGTCACGGTCATGGACCCGCCGCCGTCGCCCGGGGTCAGGTAGGACGGGTCGATCATGATGGTGTCCGCGCCCGCGCCCAGGGTCACGGTGTCGTGCCCGGAGCTGACGAAGATGGTGTCGTCGCCCGCCCCGGCGTGGATGAAGTCGTTTCCGGCCCCGCCCCACAGGGTGTCGTTGCCGTTGCCGCCGAACAGGTAGTCGTTGCCGTCGCCGCCGTACAGGTGGTCGTTGCCGTCGCCGCCGCTGATGAAGTCGTGGCCCGCGCCGCCGTAGATGGTGTCGTCGCCCGCGCCGCCGTAGAGGAAGTCGTTGCCTCCATGGCCGCTGATGATGTCGTTGCCGTCCTGGCCGTAGACCAGATCGCCGCCGTCGGTACCGGAGAACTGATCGGCGCCGTCCGTGCCGTGGAAGGCCGTGGTGTTGACGTGCACCGGGACGTACAGGGTGGCGGTGTCGGTCAGCCCGTGGGAGTCGGTCACCTGGTAGGTGAATTGCTCCACGGTGGGCGCGGTCAGCCCGTCGGTGGTGATGGAGTGGACGTTTTCGTTCGGGGTGTAGGTCCACTGGCCGTTTTCCGCGATCTGCACGGTGCCCCAGGCGCCCACGCCCGACCCCACGAGGGCCGCGGTCATGGCCGCGTCGTCCGAGCTGTACACGTTGGCGAACAGGGAGCCGCTCACGGGCGGCAGGGTCAGCTCGCCGGTGGTTCCGTGCTGGACCCACTCGCCGCCCATGGTGGCGTTGATGTAGTTGAGCGAGAACGAGGTCCAGTTCGCGCCGGTGATGGTCACGGACTTGATGAGCAGCTCGCCCGTGCCGTCGGCCTCCCCGTGGCTGCCGGCGATGTAGTACTGGTTGTTGTTGGCCTTGGTCAGCACCACGGTGCCCGTTCCGTCGGTGTAGGTCGCGTTGTTGCCGCCCGAGCCGACGTTGACGGTGAAGGTGTGGCCGTTGCTGTCCGTGATGCGGAAGACCACGCCCTCGCCGGTGCTGACGTCGTTGAGCATCAGATAGAGCTGCTCGGGCAGGTCGTGTCCTTCCTGGCCGAAGTCCAGGGTCAGGGCCTCATGGAACAGCGGCGCGTTCTCGATGTTGTGGCTGTCCGGGAAGATCGGGGTGTTCACGCCGATGCCGTTGGACTGCTCGCCCACCCAGGCGGGGAACCCGTCGATGGTGGCGGACACCTTGAGCCCCATGTCGTGGGCCAGGGTCTGCCATTCGTTGGGGTTGCCGTCGGTCTGGTTGGTGAAGTTGATGTCATGCCCCCAGCCGCTCTGCCACTGGTAGGCGGGTTCCTGGGTGTCGGTGACCATGGCCCCGTGGCCGAGTTCCGCGTGGGCGACCAGGGTGTTGATGGTCGCATTGACCTCGATCACGCCGTAGTCCACGGCGCCGTCCGTGTCGGACACCTGGTAGGTGAAGGACTCGGTGTAGTCGCCTGCGGGCAGGCCGTCGTGGGTGGTGTAGGTGTAGGCCCCGTCGTCGGCGATGACCAGGTCGCCGTACTGGCCGTGCACGGTTGCGCCCGCGCCGTCGTCCGTCAGGCTGAAGGTCCCGGAGTCGCCGTTGAAGTCGCCGTTGGCCAGGTGCTGGTCGTATTCGGCCTGGGTCAGGTTGTCCAGGTCGCCCGCCGCCGCGCCGGTAACGGTCAGTTCCGTGGAACCGGCCGGGAAGCCCGGGCCGTCGGTGTAGTCGGTGTCCTGGGCGTCGTGGTCGTTTGCCAGCACGTTGCCCATGATCACGGCGGCTTCAAAGGTGCCGGACAGATGGTCTACCGGATCGGAGCCGGTGACCTCCTTGAGGGCCACCGAGGCGTTGGGATCGTCGGGGTCGGCCATGACCACGACGGTGCCGATGACGGCGGTCGGGCTGGAGAGCGTGACCACGTCGCCGGATTCGCTGATGACCAGGTCGTTGATCGGGTGGCCGTCGGCGTCCCAGGCCTGGAGGGATTCCTGGCCGTTGCCGTCGCCGGTGAGCTTGAGGCTCACGGACGTCTGCGGGTCGTCGAACTGGATGAGCAGCCGCTCGGCGTTGCCGTTGTTCTCGATGAACTTGTCGTCGCCGCTGTTGCCGCCGTTCCCGTTGCCGTTGCCCTTGCCGCCCGAGGCGGACTCCACGCCGTAGTGGGAGCCGTTGTTGTTGCCCCAGTCGCTCAAGGTGGCCTGCACCCACTTGCCGGACTGGGCGTCGTACTCCTGGGCCACCAGGTGGAACGCGTCGGACCCTTCCACGTTGCCGATCACGCCGCCGTCGCCGGTGATGGAGCCCGAGCCGGAGCCGGTGTCGTCCACGGCCACGGGCGGGGTATTGTCGTCCACCGGGGTGATGTCGATGGCCAGGTCGGCCGAGGCATAGCCGCCGTTGCCGTCGGTCACGGTGTAGGTGGCCGTGGGCACGTCGCCGTCGTAGTCGGCCGCCGGGGTGAAGGTGTAGGAGCCGTCGGCGTTGATGACCAGGTCGCCCACGCCGTCGATGTGGGCGGTCTCGCCCGCGCCGTAGGTGGCGGTGTCGCCGTGGACCGTGAACTGGGTCACGGTCAGGCTGTCGCCGTCGATGTCGGAGTCCTGGCCCGCGTGCGTGCCGGGCGTTCCGTCAATGACGTTGCCGGTGGCGGTATGGTCCTCGAGCACGGTGACGGTGTCGTTCGCGGCGACGGGCGCGTCGTTCACCGGGGTCACGTTCAGGTAGACCGTGGCCGTGTCCGTGGCGCCGTGGTCGTCGGTGATGGTGTAGGTGAAGGAATCCGCGCCGTTGTAGTTGGCGTCCGGGGTGTACACGACCTCGCCGTTGACGACGGCCACCGAGCCGTGGGCCGGGTCGCCCAGGCCGGTGATGGACAGGTGGTCGTTGGGCAGGTCGGGGTCGGTGTCGTTGGCCAGGACGTTGATGGAGATCGAGGAGTCCTCGGCCACCACGATGGCCCCGTCCGTGGACGAGTAGTCGGCCACCTGGCCGGATATGGACTGGACGTAGAAGCCGTCCTCGGAACTGCCCGCCGGTTCCACGACCACGTACACGAACGGCTCGGAGCCGGTCAGGTCGATGGTCGGGTCGGTCTGGTCCACGCCCACGTTGTAGGTCCCGACCACCTCGCCGTCCGCGTTCAGCAGGGTGATGATCGCGTCGTCGTCGTGGTCGGTGTTGTTGAAGTCGGCCAGGGTGATGGTCGCATGGGTCTGCGGATCGTCGAACTGGAAGGTGACCTTCTCGGCGCCCTGGGTGGTATCGATGGCCGAGTTGTCGCCGGGGCCGGTCTTCACGCCCAGGCCGAAGGTGTCGTGGATGACCGTATGGTCGGTGGTTTGGTCCTCGACGATAGTGATGCCGTCGGCCGCGAAGCCGTTGGCGATGTTCAGGGCCACGTCGTGGGTCGCGCCGGTCAGGCCGGACACGCCGTCGTCCACGGCGTCGGGCGCGTCGTTGAGGCCGTTCACGGTGATGACCAGGTCGGCGGTCTGGGAAACCGGGTCGTTGTCCACGGTGTCGCCGTCGGTCATGGTGTAGGTGAAAGTCTCGGTGGGCGCGTCGCCGGGCGCCAGGGTGTTGTCGGTGGCGGTGTAGGTGTAGTCGCCGTTCGCGCCGATGACCAGGTCGCCGTGCTCGCCGTGGATGGTCACGGTGCCGTCCGCGCCCCATTCCGCGTGAGTTCCGGTGATCTGGTGTGCGGCGAAGTCCACGGTGGTGTCACCGAAGGTCACCTTGGTCACGGACATCTCGCCGGGCGTGTTGTCCGCGTCCACGTCGTTGGCCAGGACGTTGGCCGAGACCGAGTAGTCCAGGCCGTCGCCGTTGGGCTCGTGGACCGAGGCCGCGTCGTTCACGGCGGCCGGGTCCTCGTTGACCGAGCCGGGGAGCATGTCCACGGTCACGGTGTAGTCGCCGTCGCTGACCTGCCCCTCGCTGTCGATGGGCCGGTAGGTGATGGTGTCGGTTCCGGCGAACTCCACGTCCACGTATTGCAGCTCCCAGTTGGCGTTCCAGTCGCGGGGGCCGTCCTCGGTGGTGCCGAACACGACCTTGTCGAAGTGCTCGCCGCCCAGGATGGTCTGGTCGAGGACGAGTGACTGGAAGGTGTCGCCGTCGCCGCCGGTGATGGTCCCGGACTGGCCGGTGATCGCGTTGGTCCAGGTCATGACCGAGTTGTCGACCGTGCCCGAGGCGATCAGCTGGCCGTTGTCGTACACGGCCCAGGTGGCCTGGCCGTTCTGCTGGCTGCCGTGGTCGAAGTAGCCGCCCAGGCCGCCGAAGCCGATCTCGGCGTAGGACACGTCCCTGCCCTCGAAGGTCATGGTCAGGGTCTCGCCGGAGTCGAGTCCGTTGTGGCTGGGGTTGGCCAGGCCGTGGTCGATGTGGTCCTGCTGGTCGGCGTAGACCTTGAGCTTGCCCTCGCTGATGTGCGTGGTGATGGTCACGTCCGGGTTCCCGTCGCCGTCGGTGTCGACCGAAAGCTGGCGGGTGGAGTTGTCCTCGGGCTCGCCCCAGGTGTCCAGCCCGGCGTCTTCGGCCAGGCGGGAACCGAGGAGCACGCCCTGGGTCGCGGGGGCATCGCCCTTGTAGGTGAAGTTGTCCAGGTCGTCGAACCGGGTGCCGTTATCGATGTCTTCCTGGGTCACCTCATGGTCGCCGTAGTAGAGCGCGCCGTGGTCCGGCAGGCCGGTGATGACCACCCCGGTGTCCAGGCCGTCGCCCGGCGCGTAGTCGTCTTCCACGTCGCTGATGGGAGCCTGGTCGAAGTCGATGTGCACGGGGGCGCCGTAGTCGCCGCCGTGGACCGAAAAGTCCGCGCCCAGCGGGGCGTCGTTCACGCCGTTCACGTTCACGGTCACGGTGTGCTCGGTGCCGTCGGCGGAATGGACGATGAAATCGTTGGAGAAGCCGCTGTTCACGCCGGACACTTCACCGAGGTGCTGGACCGAGCCGTTGTCGATCTCGTAGGTCCAGGTGCCGTCCGCGTTGATGTGGAAGGTGCCGCCCTGGGAATCGGTGATGGTGTCGGCCTGGAACAGGTTGTCCGGGTTGTCCACGTCCGAGGCGAACAGTCGGCCGGAATCGGTCAGCAGGCCCGCATCGGTGACGCTCACGTCCTCGGTCACGGCCCCGGTGGAGTCGCCGGTGATCGTGGCCGCGTCGTTGGAGCCGGTGACCTCGATGGACAGGGTGGCCGTGTCGGTCGCCCCGAGGAGGTCGCTGACGGTGTAGTTGAACTCGTCGTGGACCACCTGGCCCTGGGCCAGGGCCTGGGTGTCGGGGTCGTCGTTGTTCAGTTCGTACCGGTATTCGCCGGTGGGCTTGAAGTACAGGGTGCCGTACTGGCCCTCGACCGAGGACCAGCCGATCAGGTTCGCGGAGCTCTGGCCGCCGGTTTCCGAACCCTCGGCCCCGGCTCCCATCTTGGTCACGAAGATCACGGAGCTGTCCACGTCGCTGTCGTTGGCCAGGACGAAGCCGTGGGCGAACTGGTTGCCGGCCTCGGTCGCGCCCGCTTCGACCACGGAACCGTTGTTGGCGTCGTCGACGGCCGTGGGCGCGTCGTCCGAACCCAGGACCGTGATTTCCAGGGTGGCGGTGGCGGTGCCGCCCTGGCCGTCGGACACGGTGTAGGTGAAGCTGTCCGTGGGATGGTCCAGGGCGTTCAGTTCATTGACGATCTGGGAGTCGTTGGCGACCTCGTAGTGGTAGGAGCCGTCGGATTCGATGTACAGGGTGCCGTACTTGCCCACGATGGAGGTCTCGCCGCTGATGTCCGCTTCGCTGCCCGCGTTGTCGTCGGCGGTGACGTGCGTGACGGTCAGGGTCGAGCTGTCCGCGTCGGAGTCGCCGCCGATGTTGATCAGTCCGCCCAGCAGGTCCTGGCCATGGATGACGTTGCCCGCGGCGTCGAAGCCGTCGGTGTAGAAGCCCGCTTCCTTGGCCACGTTGATGTCGTTCACGGCTACCGGGGCGTCGTTGGCCCCGTTGATGGTGATGGTCAGGGTGGCGGAGGAGGTGCCGGGGTGGCCGTCCTGGTTGTCGGACATGGTGTAGGTGAAGGTGTCCGTGACCGGATCGCTGTCGGTGTTCAGGAAGTTGGTGGCCTCCGGGTTTTCCGTATAGGTGTAGGACCCGTCCGCGTTCATGTGCAGGGTGCCGTACTGGCCGACGATGTCGAATCCGCCGGTCGCGTCGGCATCGGTGCCGCCGTGGCCGGTGACGGAGGTGACCGTGAAGTCGGTCGTCTGGTTGTCCACGTCGGTGTCGGCCACGCCGCCGTGGTCGTCTCCCGCCAGCACGTTGCCGCTCACGGTGGCCGGGGCCGCGTCGTCCACGGACTCGGTCAGGGTGGCGCTGTCGGCCATGGCTACCGGGGCGTCGTTGGCCCCGTTGATGGTGATGGTCAGGGTGGCGGGTTCGCTGTACACGCCGTCGGCGTAGGGGTTGGTCAGGGTGTAAGTGAATACGTCGGTCTTCTCCTCGCCTTCCTGCAGGGCCTGGACGTTGTCCCACTCGTTGTGCAGCGTGTAGTCGTAGCTGCCGTCCGTGTGGATGGTCAGGGTGCCGTATTCGCCGTCGATGGTCACGGAGCCGTTCGGGTCCATGTTGTCGTCGGTGTACAGGGTGCCGCTGTGGTCGGTCTGGGACGAGACCGAGGAGACGAACATCTGCGTGTCGTCCACGTCGGTGTCGACCACGCCGCCGTGGGCGTCGCCCGCGATGACGTTGCCGGAGATCACGGCGGAGTAGTCGGCGTCGCCCGCGAACCTGAGGCCGAACTCGGCCACGTTGTTGGTGTCGGCCATGGCCACGGGCGCGTCGTTGGCGCCGTTCACCGTGAAGGAGATGTTGGCGTAGCTGAAGGCCCCGGAGTCGTCCATGATCCCGTAGGAGAAGGCGTCCACGTTGTCCTCGCTGCCGTAGTTCAGGGCGTTGAGGGCGTTGTACGCGTCGCCGTCCTCGGGAGTGTAGAGGCGGTAGTCGTAGGAGCCGTCCGCGTGGATGGTCAGCACGCCGAACTCGCCGTTGACCGTGACCGAAGCGCTCGGGTCCATCCGGGCCTGGTCGTAGGCCTGGTCGGCGGAGGGGGTGAAATCGGGGTTCTGCTCGTCGGGCAGGACGTAGTCCATGGTCTGGGTGGCGTGGGAGTATGCGCCGATCACGAACATGGTCTGGCCGTCCGGGGAGTCGCCGCTGTCCACGTCGGTGTCGGCCACGGAGCCCGCGTCGTCGCCGGACAGGACGTTGCCGTGGACCACCACGGACCCGTCCTGGGTATAGTCGTGGTGCTCGCTGTCATGCACGGCCACGTCGCCGCCCGCGCCGCCGTTCATGTCGGCGTCGTACACGCTGGCGTGCAGGCCGTAGTCGCTGGAGTCGCCGCCTTCCACCGCCTGGACGTTCAGGTCGTCGTGGGCCACGGGCGCGTCGTTGGCGCCGTTGACCGTGATGGTCAGGGTGGCGGTGTCGGAGACGAGCCCGCCGGGATCGGTGATGTTGTAGTGAAAGACCTCGTCGTAGGACTCGCCCTCGTTGAGCGCGTCGGCCCAGCTCTGGTTCAGGGTGTATTCCCAGTGGCCGTCGGCATCCACCACCAGGACGCCGTACTTGCCGACGATCACGGTGTCGTCGGACTCGATCCGCACCTCCGACGGATCCGCGCCATCATGGTTCACGCCGTCAAAGTCCATGGTGTACACGGACAACTGGTCGTGGGGAGTGTCCGGGTCGATGTCGTTGTCGATGACGTTGCCCTGGATGGTCCCGTCCGTCTGGGGCGGGTTGGGATAATTGATGTAGAAACCGCCGCCCGTGGACAGGGGGAAGAACTCGCTCACCGCGGGTCCGTCGCCGCTGGAGGCGAGGTGCGCGGCCTCCTGGTACTGCTCCATGTTGTCCACGAAGACGAGGTGGCGGCCGATGGCGAAGTCGGCGTCGCCCTGCTCGGAGATGGACGCGCTGTCGTCGTTGGCCGTGGGCGCAATGGGGGCGACGGGGGCGAGCTGGCCCAGAGCGCCGCTGAGGGTCGGGAAGGCGTGCGTGCCGTAGGCGTCATCCTGGCCGCCCAGGGCGTTGATGCCGGAGGAGAGGGTGCCTGCGTCGTCGTTGTACTGGCCTGCGCCCGAACCGCCGGCCGCGTTGCCCGCCGCGGTCTCCAGGTCCGCGTTCTGGTTCGCGCCCTCAAAGGCGAAGAGGTAGACGTCTCCGGCCACCTGCTCGCCATTGAGCATCTCGAACAGCGGCAGGCTGCCCGTGTCGGCCAGGGGCTCGTAGTTCTCGAGAACCACGGTGCCGCCGCCCTCGACGGTGATTTCGAGGTTGCCGTTCTCCCCGGCGAACACGGCGTTGCCCAGGTCGAAGTCGAACTTGACCGGAGTGTCGGCGTCGAGGTGGTAGGTCTGTATATTGCCGGCTCCGGGGAGCGAAATATGAAGCTGCTGATTGGTCGTGTCCGCCATGGTGAACCTCGGGAGTATGAATTGAAGTGATTCTGTTCGGATCGTCTGAGGGCAAATATATCCATGGTCTGTTTTTTAGTCAATTACGAAAAAGTCTTGCAATACAGTGTGTTAAACTGTGGACAAAGTGAATCGACGGCCATTTTTGTCAGGAGTTGCAGGGGGTGTTCATATGCTTGTTTTTTGACGAATTTTATGGGCTGTTTAAAGTTTTCAACAAGTAATAGTTAGTAAATTTTGTGCGGCGCTGCAGTTTTCCCCATCTACTTCAGCCTCATTTTGACATTCAATTCACCGGTTTTGTTGGTGGAAAAAATATAATTAAAAATGATTATTGTTTTCATGCCGGTTCTGAGTCGTTTCGCCCTCGGCTTGAAGGTCCAAAAATGCGTCGGGCGCGAATGGGCGGTTTCCATCAATACATATAGATGGTCGTGTCGTGCGCGGTGGGCGTCCGCCGCAGGCGGGCGGGGCGGCGGAGAGGGCGTATCTCGCCGGCTCGTGGGGGTATTGACCCGATCGGGCGGCCTTGAGGCAAGCCGGTGCCGGGGGGGCGGTCCTCTTCGAACGGCGAGGGCGCGAGGGAATTCGCTCCCGGTCCGGCCGCAGGACCGGGCCGGGAGCGAGGATTGTTTAGACGGTGTGGCTGCTGTCGATGATCTGTTGAATCACATGGTTCAGGTCGTCGCCGGTGGCAGAGAGGTCCACGGTCGCATGCTGGGCGATCGCGTCGTGGGAGCTGGACATCACGCCCTGCAGGGTGATGGTGATGCTGTTCCCCGCGTGGTTCACGTCGGAGAAGGTCAGGACCAGGTCGCCGCTGGAGCTGGTGGAGGTGAGTTCCACCACGCCGCTTGACAGGTGGCTCAGGTCGAGATGGTCGCCTTCGGTGATGTTGTAGTCGGTCACGGTCATGGACCCGCCGCCTTCGCCGGAGGTCAGGTAGGTCGGGTCGACCACGATGGTGTCCGCTCCCGTGCCCAGGGCCACGGTGTCGTGCCCGGAGCTGACGAACACGGTGTCGTTGCCGTCGCCGGCGTCGATGGTGTCGTTTCCGGAGCCGCCCCAGATGACGTCGTTGCCGGTTCCGCCGTAGATGTGGTCGTTGCCCGCGCCGCCTACCAGGATGTCGTTGCCCGAGTTGCCGTAGATGGTGTCGTTGCCCCCGCCTCCACTGACATAGTCATGGCCCGAGCCGCCGTAGATGGTGTCGCCGTTCGCACCGCCGTATACGAAGTCGTTGCCGTCTTCGGCAAGGATGGTGTTCCCGTTGTCATGGCCGTAGAAGACGTCGTTGCCGTTGGTGCCGAGGTGGAACCCGACACCTAAACTGGTCGCGGCATTGGTGTCGACATGCACGGGGATGTACATGGTCGCCGTCTCGACTCCGCCGGTGGCGCTGTCGACCACCTGGTAGGTGAAGGTCTCCACGGTGGGATGGTCGAGGCCGGTGGTATCGATGCTGGCGCTGTCGTACGGGGTGTAGGTCCATTCGCCGCTGGCGGCGATCGACAGGGTGCCCCAGGCACCCGCGACCGAGTCCATAGCGACCGCGGCCGAGACTTCGGAGCCGTAGCTGTCGAGCACGTTGCCGGTCGCCATGGCGGCCGCCACGCTGCCGGAGGTCGAGGCCGAGGCGCTGTTGCCGTAGGTGGGATTGGCAAGCAGGGTGTGGGCATCGGCCAGGTTGGCGACCACTTCGATGGTCGCCGTGGCCACGTTGCTCGCGGCCCCGGTCGGCGAGGTGTGGTTGTCCCAGACCTGGACCTCGATGATTCTGTCGGTGGTGTCGGGGTTGGCCGAGGTGTTGTTGAAGGTGATCAATTCGATGGCGGACTCATAGTTTGCGATGGTCGTGTCGCCGGTGAGGGTGATCACCGAGCCGTCGCTGCTGATCGTGACGGTGATGCCCAGGGACGACAGGGCGGTCGTGTCGATGTTCAGGGAGTCTCCGGCCTGCGCGTTGGTCAGGGTGATGACCGCCTGGGACATGTTTGCCGAATCCGCGTCCGAGATGTTCACCTCGCCCGCGATGTGGACCGGGTTGAGGCCCTCGTGGAAGGTGTTGTCGAACCCGGTGCCCGCGTTGGCGTTTTCCTGGATGATGGTGTCGTTGAAGTCGTCGTCATCGTCCCCCAGGGGGCTGTCGGAATTGCGCATCTGGTCGTCCAGCGCGATAACGCGGCCCTGGTCGTTGACCGTGAACCGGAAGGTCGCTTCGAAGTCGTGGTTCAGATTCGCGCCGTTGTAATCGTCGAAGCGGACGTCATAGGAATTGGGGTCTCCGTCGAAGGAGATCACCCATTTGCCGGAGGCGTCCTGAGTGAAGACGGGGTTGCCCCCGGCGTGGTCCGCTCCGACCACCAGGAAGTAGTGCAGTTCCTGTCCGTCTTCGATGGTGGTCAGCACCTGGCCCGGCGTGGCGGTGTTCGAGTCCAGGAGAATGATCTCGGGATTGGTCGGGTTGCCGTTCGCGTCGAGCTGGTAGACGCCGATCATGTTGTTGTTTTGCGCATCCTCGCTCACGAAGGTGACGGTGCGCGTGGACAGGTCGAGGGTCGGCGCCGCGTTCTCCGGGGCGGCCGTGTTGTCGAGCAGTATGCCGGTGACGGGATCGGACGTCGGGAAGGCGTGCGGATCGTAGGCGTCGCCCTGGCCGCCCAGGGCGTTGATGCCGTCGAACAGCGCGCCGTGGTCATCGGTGTACTGGCCCGCGCCGGAGCCGCTGGCGGCGTTTCCCGCGGCCGTCTCGATGTCGCCGTTCTGGTCGGGCCCGGCGAAGGCGAACATGTAGGTGTCGCCCGCCACCATCTCGCCGCTGGGCATCTCGAACAACGGCAGGTGGCCCGAGTCGGCCAGCGCCTGGTAGTTTTCGAGGATGATGGTCCCGCCGCCGTCGACCGCGATCTCGAGGTTGCCGTTCTCGCCGGTGAACACGGCGTTGGACGGGTCGAAGTTGAATCTGACCGGGGTGTCGGCGTCAAGATGATACACCTCGGTGTTGCCATTGCCGGGGAGCGAAATCTGTAACTCGTGTATGCTGTTGTCGGCCATGGTGGTCTCCTTGGTATGAACGTGATCCGAAATTTTGAGTGAGCAATCTGTCCTATTTTATACGCATTGACCTTTTTTTAGTCAATATTAAATAATTCAATAAGCCAGTGGGTTATGGTGTGGATAAAGCGTCCAGGGGGGTACTCCCGGCTGGGGTTGCAAGGCGGATTTGAAACGGTTGTTAACAGTGAATAAATACTGTTGTAAATTTTTTTAAACATACCCCTGTTTAAAAAAAAGTGGTCGACGAATGGTTTTCCCCATGAAAAGCGGGTTTTTTGCTACCTTCAACATACTTGGATAAAAGGATAAAATTTCATAAAAAAGGAATTGGTCCAATCTTCGGATTACTTGCAGTGGGTTTCGGTCCCCAAGGGGTGCCATGAAAAAACGGCGAGCAGAGCATGGCCGAAATGCGCTGTTGAGAACCTCCCGCGCCGCCGGGGCCGGGGCGTCCGCACGCGCATAGTCCCGGCTGCGCGGGCTATTTGCCGGTCATAGTCCAGACCCCGTCCCAATGTTCGGGCGGAGCGGCGGCCAGTTCCGCGCACTTGGTCGCGTAGCTGGCGGCGGCCGGGTCGCGGGGGGCGATGGCCTCGAAGAGGGCGGCGGCGGACGCGAAGTCTCCCGACCGGAACAGGGCGAGCCCCCGGGCAAACATGGCGAGGTCGTCGCGACGCCTTTCGTGTTCCTCGGCGGGCATGGGCTCGTAGACGGTGACGGCCTCCTTCTTGCCCACCACGCGGAGGCTGGAGAGCTCACGGACCGGGATCTCGCCGCCGAGCCGGTCCAGGGTGGCCCGGGAGATCATGGTGTAGGTGCCGAACTGCTTGTTGATGGACTCCAGGCGGGCGGCCAGGTTCACGGCGTCGCCGAGCATGGTGTAGTCGAAGCGCTCCCTGGAGCCGAGGTTGCCGACCACGGCCGGGCCGGTGTTCAGCCCGATGCGCATGAGGACGTCCGCGCGGGTGCGCTCCTTGAGCGCCGGGCGCATCTCGGCCAGCCGAGCCTGGCAGGCCAGGGCCGCCCTGACCGCGAGCAGGGCGTGGCCGGGCTGGTCCATGGGCGCGTTCCAGAAGGCGATGATGGCGTCGCCCTCGTACTTGTCCACGGTCCCATCATAATAATGTATTATGTCCGTCATGGCCGAAAGGTAATCGTTGAGCACCCCGGTCAGCTCTTCGGGGCTCAGTCCTTCGGAGATGGAGGTGAACCCCTGGAGGTCCGAGAAGAAGATGGTCAGCTCCCGGCGTTCGCCGCCGAGCGAGAGGCGCTCGGGGTGCAGCAGGAGCTGGTCGATGACCTTGGGGCTGAGATACTGCTTGAAGGCGGACTTGATGAACCGCCTGCGGCGGCCCTCGGTGGCGTACTTCCAGGTCCCGGCCAGGAACAGGGCGACCAGGCACCCGGTCAGCTGTTCGGCCATGCCCGAGCGGATGCCCTGGAGGTACAGGGCCGAACCCAGGGCCACGGGTGCGGCCAGGGTGAAGGCCGAGACCGCCACCGCCCCCCAAAGGCTGGACAGGAGCGTCACGCCCAGACCGCCGAGCACGGCCAGGAGCAGGGTGGACGCCGCGTCCGTCCACGGCGGGGCTGCGCGCAGGAAGTCGCCGGACAGCAGGTTGTCCAGGGCCGTGGCGTTGACCAGCACGCCGGGCGAGATCCCGCCCAAGGGCGTGGAGCGCAGGTCGAGCAGCCCGGTGGCCGAAAAGCCGAAGAGCACGTGCCTGCCCCTGAGGTCCGCCGGGTCCACCACGGGCCGCCCGCCCTCGGCCAGCCGCATGCCGCTCTCCATGAGCGCGGCCGCGCCGTAGGCCTTGTACGCGCCCCGGCCCCGGTAGTTCAGGATGGCGTCGCCGCTGGATGTGAGCGGCACCCGCGTCGAGCCCACCGTCAGCATGCCCGGAGCAAGGGCCACCGGCTCGGGATTTCCGGCCAGGGCCGCAGCCAGGGGCAGGGAGGGCGCGTACCGGCCGTGGAACTTCAGGAGCAGGGGAAAGCTTCGGTACACGTTGTCCGCGTCGGGCGAGACGTTGACGTTGCCCACGCACACAACGCCGCCGGTCAGGTCCGGGATGGGGAAGGCGGCCACCCCGGCCTCGGGCAGGGGGCCGTCGCCGCCGACTGTGAAGGATGGCTCGGGCACGTGGGCGGGCCAGGCCTCGGTGGAGCCGTTCGATCGGGCGAAGGACGCCGCGAGCACGGCCCGTCCCATGGCGCGGAGGCTTTCGGCCAGGGTTCGGTCGTCGTCCACCCCGTAGACCGACGGCTCGGTGAAGACCACGTCGAAGGACAGGGAGGCCGCTCCGGCACGCTTGCAGAAATCGACCATGGGGGCATAGGCCTGCCGGGGCCAGGGCCAGCCGAGCCCGAAGGACTCCTTGGCCCAGTCCAGGGACTTCTGGTCGAGCAGGACCAGGCGGATGCGGTCCGTGGCCGCCCCCGGTCGGGCCAGGGCCCGGACCCGGAGGTCGTAGGTCAGGTTCTCCGGGACCTCGAGCCAGCCCAGAGCTTGCGCCCCCAGGGCCAGGGCCGCGCCGATGAGGCCGACGGCCAGCCCGGCCAGGCCCTTCTTCAGGCTCGGGAGCACCCTACAGCCCCTTGGTCATGCTCGCGAACCGGTCGTTGCGCGGCTTGACCGCCACGGGTCGGTGGTACTTGCCGATCATGGTCAGGACGTTGTTGATCCGGTCCGTGGGTGAGGGGTGGGTCCGGGCGAACCCCTTGCTCTGCGGGGTGAAACGCGTACGCATGACGTTGAGCATGTCCACGATGGCGTTGGGGTCGTAGCCCATGCGCTGCATGATGGCCACCGCGTCGTGGTCGGCCTCCTCTTCGAAGGAGCGCGAGTACCCGCTGTCGATCATGGCCGTGGTGATGTCCTGGATGGAGTCGTCGAAGGCCCGGGTCACTTCCTTGAGCTTGCCCCCGGACAGGGTGGCGGTGCCGGTCAGGGCCAGGGCCGTGGCCCCCTCGGTGATGCGCGATTTCTGGATGGCCTGGAGCCCGTGCTTGCGCTGCACATGGCCGATCTCGTGGGCCAGGACCGAGGCCATGGCGTCCTCGGACCCGCAGCAGCCGAGCAGCCCCTTGGTCACGAACACGAACCCGCCGGGCGCGGACAGGGCGTTGATCTCGGGGGTGTCCAGGATCAGGAAATGGTAGCCGCCGAAGGTCTCGGGCCGGTCCGAGGCCTGGGCCAGGGCCTGGCCCATGACGTTGACGTAGCGCTGCCCGTTGCGGTGGTTGCAGTAGGGGTATTTGGACAGGATCACGGCGGCCACGGCTCGGCCGATGTAGTGCTCCTGCTCCGGGGTGATGTCCTCGAACCCGGAGATGAGCTTCTTGCCGCTCTTGAGCACGGAGGCGACCTCGTCGGGCAGGACGTCGGCCAGTCCGTCGAACAGCCCGGCAAAGGCCTTGGGCGCCAGGGGCGAAAGCAGGAGCGGGGCGGCCATGGCCAGGGTCTTCAGGAAGCGCCTGCGTCTCACTGGGCGCCTCCAAGGCGGCCCGCCAGGATGAACTCGCGGATGTACTTCTGCGGGACCGCGATCTTCTCCATCTCGTCCACCTGGGCGTAGTCGAGCCGGGTCTGCTTCCGGTAGCGGTCCTCCACCTGCTTGTTGAACCCCTTGCCCGCCAGGGCCAGCTCATCCGAGCTGGCGGCGGCCTGCACGTCCTTGTCCGTGGGGTTGAGGATGATCTCCCGTTCGGTCAGGGCGGAAAAATGCATCCAGCCGGACCGGCCGTCGCCCATGGACCTGACCTGCCGCCAGTCGCCTTTCTCGGCCTTCAGGTCCACCCGGTCGCCGTACTCCAGTTCGCCGACCACCTTGCTCAGGAAGCCCGGCTTGTCCCGCAGCTGCCCGGCGCGCACCTGGACGCTCAGGAGCTGCGCGGCCCAGGCCAGGCCGGCCGCCAGGACCATCAGGGCCGCCGCAGCCGTCGCTGTCTTCATCGTGCGTTGCATGTCCCCCTCCTCGAAACAGGCGTTGCGGAATGCCGCACCATACTTGCCTCTATACCAAAACGGCGTATTTGTGAATTCGGCGGGCGGCCGGTGTTCGGTGTACAACCGGGCGGAAAAACATGATTCCTACCTAAACGAAACCGCCCCACGGAAAAGTGCCTGCTTCCGTTCCCGGCCGGACATGCTATAGTGGGCGAAATCAACCAGACAGGGAGTAGGGATCATGCTGAATTTCACGGTGGATGCGGACAAGTGTACCCGTTGCGGGGAATGCGCGAAGGATTGTCTCTGGGGCGTCATCGAGATGGACGACCTGCCCGTGGTCCGGCCCGAAAACGAGACCCGGTGCATCGAGTGCCAGCACTGTCTGGCCGTGTGCAAGCCCGGCGCGGTGAGCGTCTTCGGCAAGGACCCGGCCGACAGCCTGCCGCTCAAGGGCATGCTTCCGGAGCCCGCCAGGATGGAGACCCTGATCATGGGCCGCCGCTCCACCCGCCGCTACCGGAAGGAGGGCGTGGACCCGGCCCTGATTCATCATCTGCTGGAGGTCGCTTCCCACGCGCCCACGGCCGTGAACCTCCGCCCGGTCACCCTGACCGTGGTGGACGACCCGGCCGTGATGGACCGGCTGCGCACCGAGGTGACCGCCGAGGCCCTGAGGATGCTGCGCGAGGAGGGGTTCCCGGCGGGCTGGGAGCGCATGGCCGACTACGTGCGGCGCTGCGAGGACGGCACGGACATCCTTTTCCGCAACGCCCCGCATCTGCTGCTGGCCACGGCCCCGGAGGATTCGCTCGCGCCCATGGCGGACTGCCACATCGCCATGAGCTACTTCGAGCTGCTGGCCAACAGCCACGGCCTGGGCACGGTCTGGAACGGCATCGCCCGCGCCCTGCTCACTGGCATCGTGCCGCAGTTCCGGCCCCGGCTGGGCGTCCCGGAGAACCACCTCCTGGTCTGCGCCATGTCCTTCGGCAAGCCTGCGGTCAAATATCACCGCACGGTCCAGCGGCCGGGCTGCGTCATCCGCCGGGCGGAGTTCTAGCCGGATAAAGAAAGTGTCCCGACCCGGTGAAATTTGTGCACATTTCCTGTTGACAAAAACCGCCCCCTTGGGACAAGTTGGCTTTCCCAACGACGTGGGGCTGTAGCTCAGTTGGGAGAGCGCTTGAATGGCATTCAAGAGGTCGTGGGTTCGATTCCCTCCAGCTCCACCACAAGAAAATTAAGGATTTCAAGCTAATGCTTGGAATCCTTTTTTCGTGGTTTTGGGGCACTTTTGGGAATATGTCCGCTATGTGTCCGCCGCTTCCGACGGGGTGCCGTCCGTGCCGGTCATGGCATAGCGCGCGGCCAGACGGTCCTGCGGGGTGCTATCCATCACCCCTTCAAGGTGGCTATATCTGTCGGTCATGCGCAGCGTTTTGTGGCCGATCATGACGTTGGTCTCCTTGAGCGTGCTGCCGGACAACAACACGTTGGTGCAGTATGTGTGGCGATGGTCATGGAAGTGCAGATCGTTGAAGTCATGATCTTTGCACAGGTTTGACCATGCGGTGTCGATTGACTTGAACGGGGTGCCGTCCATGTGCCCGATCACGGAATTGCCTTTGGCCTTCACGCCGCGCTTTTTCCGATATTGGGTGACATGCTCGAATCGAGCGATGAGCGCATTCCGGGTCCGGGGCATGATTTGGTGTGATCGGGTGACACCGTTTTTCGTGCGGTGGAATGTGATGCGGTTTTCATCAAGGTCGATATCTGAACTTTTCAGCGCCAGTATTTCCTGTGTGCTGCATCCATGTTCCACTGCCAGCAGGATTGCCAACACCATATAGTGCTTTGCCCTGCGTTGGGCTGCTATTTCAAGCAGGGCGTCAACTTCAATGGGCTTCTGGGCTTTTTTCCTCTCACTGTCTTTTTCGGACAGGTACGGGATGGACTTTGCAACATCCTTATCAATCAGGCCGTGACGCTTAGCTTGAGCAAAGACCTGCTTGATTACGAATAAGCGCCGATTTGCCAGCACGTTGCAGTTCTTGCCTTCTTCGCCCCTGGCTACCAGTTTCGCCTTGGTCTGTTCCGCGACACGGATGCGGTAGTCCCGAATGGTGTCTTCGTCTAGATCATGGAGCAGGGTGTGCGCCCATTCCTTTATGATGGGGGCCAGCAGGTAGCCGTACCCAGAATGGCTGGCATTGGATATTTTCCCTTCTCCCAGCTTTCGATCCCACTCGGCTTGGCAGAGCAGGGCCGCCTGTCCAAAGGTGGGCAGGCATTGCTGCTTCGGTTGCCGGGTATCCTTGGTCGGCAATCTGCCGCTGTCCAACAGGGTGCGAAGCCGATTAGCTTCCTCTTGGGCCAGGTCTTTCCGTCTCAATGTCTTATGGTATTCCTTCTTGCCCGTTTCCGGGTTGTTGAAGTGAATAACGTAGGCTTTTCCTTTTTTAAGCGAACGTGTCGCGATAGTAACGGTAGCCACAGGCTATCCCTCCTCCGGACTGTTCGCCGCCAAGCTTCTTCGATTTTCAATGAACTCCAGCAAATCCGTTTCCGGGATCAGCTTTCGTGACCCTACCGCGATGTGTCCCAACGCGCCAGCGGTGATTAAACGGGACACGGTTGCCCTGTGAACACGCAGGACGCCTGCAACTTCCTTGATGGTGAAAAGGTTCAATGAATCCGACATTTTTTTTACCCCGTAGGGCTGGAACGTAAAGCCTCCTACCGCTTATGCGTACCCGTTTTCAGCTCCCTTTCGGTTTGAGGGTTTGAAATTTATGAATTCAGCCAACCCTTAAGTCTGACACCCTCAGGATAAGAAAAGTCAAACTGCAAACAGGGGGTCGGAAGAAAAAAATGAAACCCCGCCGGAAATGGCGGGGCTTCTTCTAAATGGAACAGCCAAGGTAGGCGTTCGATACGTCCCGGCGACCGGGCGAATGCCCCGCCGCCACTTCGATGTTGTCGCGTGCTTCGTCGTCGAGCTGGGGCCAGTTATCCCCGGCCGTTGCTTGGGCGGCTTCGTGGAATGCCTGAACACTATCGTACTGGTTCGGCGGTTCGAAGCCCGTATGGTCCGCATACATCTGTCGAAAACGTTCGTGACGGAGGCCGTGCAGGGTGCCCCCGGCATCCTTGCCCGTCAGGCTGTGCTTTCTGGCTGCATAATCCAGCCGATGCAGCCATTCGTCGCCCATGCCTTCGGGCATGAGATTGTTGATGCCCTTTCGGTCGGAAGGGGACACGTATTCTTCGGCTCGCTCAAGAGCCGCTTCCTGCTGTGGGGACAGGTCATATAGTGTCCGGGGCCTGCCGCCTTTGGTGCCATATCGCACGAGGAGGCTATGGCTTTCCCGGTCCCAATCGTTGGGCAAGTCCAGCTTGGCCGATTCTTCCCGACGCAGCCCGAGCTCATACATTAGCTCGATTTGTGCCGCCGCCCGACCCGCCTGCGGATACGACGTGTCGTTCCGCATGCGGGTCAGGGTGTCTTGGATGACTTCCGGGCTCACTGCACGGGATGTCGCATTGGCGATGGACCCGCGTCTGACCCCGAAGATCGCGTTGTTCTTGCTGATGTGGTTATTTCCGTATGCACGGCAGATGTGGCGTGCGGCGCTGAAGACTTCGGCAATCCTGCCGTCACCCACGCCGTCCGCGCGCATGGCATCCGCCACCCGCTGGAAATGTTTGTTTGTCACCTTGGTCCACTTTTGGGCTCCCATGTTCGCCTGGCGCAAGACCTTGACGAAGTGGTGGGCCGTCTGGCGAATCCGGTGTTGTTTCGATTTCGGGCCGGACAAGGTTGCCCGGTTGATCCCATACTTGAGGCTGTCGGATTTTCCCATTGGGATTCTCCTTCCGTTAAAGGTTCGGGGCAGCGCCCCGGGGCCAAGCAGATCGGACTTTTCCCGTTATCCGGGAAAGACCTGCCTGTGGCGGTAAACCCGCCACGCATCACCAGCTAAGGGAAGAATGAATGCCCGTTTCCCATTGGAAGAAGATTCCGGAAGACCCAGTCAATAAGGGGTGCTGCCCCGCAAGCGCGTACGTCTTGCGGATTGGATGGCAGCCGTAGGGGAAGTGCGGCAATGACAAGCGTAGATACTTGCCATTCCACCATCGGCGGGTGCTGCGTTACAGCCTGCGTGTTTGGATTTGGAAATGGCCGTTTGTTTGGAAAACGGCGCGTGGATCGTTGAAGCACAAGGCTTCTTCATGCGTCATCAGTTCAGACTAACGTCATGAACTTATGACGCGCGTAAAGTGCGTTTTACCTCCTTTTGCAAACTGAAATTATCCTGAGGATATGCCCTGTCATATGACGCCGCCGAACCTTTGTGCAAGCTTCGGCGGGGGATTTCTTCTCCTTCAGCCGATTTTTCTGCAAGCGTGACACAAGCAGCCTACGGGGCATCGCTGCTGTCCTCATCCGTGTGCCGCGAAGGCGAGAGAAATAGCGTTTTCAGCTTTGGATCGAAGGATTTGAGGATCGGAATTATAAAATGAGTTGGTCGATAGCGTGTGTTTTCGCGCATGTGATGTCCCTCTTCTAGAAGGAGAAACCACGTTTCAAGTTATCCCAATCTGGTATTGATGTGTAACAACTGTTCTGACGTTAATAAAATGATGAAGGCCGAGGTCGTATTTTGAGGCTGTTTATTGGTTCAACTCCTCTTCAATCCTTTGAAGAATCCCGCGTGCAGCTTCGACAATTTCACCATGCAGGTCGTAGGGGGCGACGTTATGCATATCAGCTTTGCGGACATCCTCGCTCATGGGCAAGATGCCGAGGAGGGTAGCTTCGGAAATGTTGGCCTGGAGAAATTCCAGTTCTTCGTCATTGCGGACCTTGCTGGCGACCACAAAGGTATTTTTCAGGCCGATGTCTGCGGCCAGAGATTGGATTTGCTTTGCGGTCTGGATGCTTCGTGAGCCAGGTTCCACTACAGTGATAAGGGCATCCACGGATTCCGCCGTCCCTCGGCCGAGGTGCTCGATGCCAGCCTCCATATCCATGACGACGCTTTCGCCCTTTTGGAACAGGATGTGTTTCATGAGCGTTCTGACCAACGCATGTTCAGGGCAGATGCAACCGCCCCCGCCTTGTTCCACGGTGCCGAGGAGTAACAGTTTCACACCTTCGTGATTGATTGCGTATTTGTCCGGGATGTCGGCGACGTGAGGCGTCAGCGAGTACATTCCGTCTCCCTCGGCTCCGGTTCGCTTTTCGGCCAGCTTTTTCATTTTGGAAATGGGCGTGATGGTGGCGAGCGCTTCAGGAGTGATGCCGATGGCAGAGCCGAAGTTGGCATCCGGGTCGGCGTCGATAGCCAGAACGGTATCGCCTTGATCAGCGAGCAGTCGGGCAAGCAAACCTGCCAGCGTTGTTTTGCCCACGCCGCCTTTTCCTGTGATAGCAATCTTCATGTGATATCTCCTTGATGCGGCCCGTCGCCGGGGGCGACGGGCCGTTGTGGGGTTTCTTTAGATGCCGAGCCCCTTACGCTTCTCCATGATCGCGTCAAAGAGTTTGCCGGCTGCGGCGACAGGGTCGGTTTCCGGGATGAAGTAGCCGCCGAAGATGTCCTTGGCATCCTCGGTCAAGACTTTGACCACACCGGGGGCACCTGTGATCTGCGGCATGATGCCCACATGGGTGGGAAAGCCAAGGGCCACTGCCCAGCTTCCGATGGCGACGGCCTTTTCGGACATCATTTCCGGCGCGGAGGCAACGACCGGAAGATCGCTCAGGTCCACATCCAGCGCGTTGGCCAAGGCGGAGGCGACCTGAACAGCGCGGGAGTTGTCCACGCAGGAACCCATGTGAAGGACCGGGGGGAGCGGACCTTCCAGGCCAGCGGCTTCGCCGATGGCGGTCAGGATGCCGAGCAGGGATTCGCCGCAGAATTCCTTGGCTGCCTCCTGCGTCATCATGCCGTTTTTGGCGAAGGCGCCTGCGCCGCAACCAGTGGCAAGCACCAGCACGTTGTTGGCGAGTAGTTCCTTGATGACGGTCATGTAGGCGTGGTCCTGCTTGACCCTGACGTTGTTGCATCCGACGAAGAGGGCGACGCCTTTGATAGCACCGCTGACAATGGCGTCGGTGAGCGGCTTGAGCGGATCTTCCGCATTGACGGCAGCCAGGGCGGAGACGATTGCCTCTTTGCTGAATCCGACTATGGCGGTTTCCTTCACCTTGGGGATGTTGATCCGGTTGGGATCGCGGCGTTTGAATGCATCAATGGACAGGCGAACGATCTCGGTAGCCTTCTCTAAGGCGTGTTCCTCGTCGAATTCCACATGTCGGGTGCCAGTGATTTTGTTGTCTGGCATGGTCGTGATGATTTCGGTGTGGAAGCATGCACCGACCGAGCCGATGGATGGCATGATGCACTGGACGTCGACGACCATGGAGTCAATGGCTCCCGTTAGGATAGCAAGATCCTGGGACAGATAGTTGGTTGCCAGCGGGATGCCCCGACGTAGCATGACCTCGTTGCCTGTGCAGCAGACTCCAACCACATTGATGCCTTCTGGAGCACCGGCGGCGATGGCCTCGTCGTTGAGCTTTAATGCCATGTCACAGATGACTTCGCTGAGCAGCGGGTTGTGTCCGTGTAAGGCTATGTTGACCGCATTTTCCTTGAGAACGCCTAGATTGGCCTTGGTGACCACAGGCTGGGGCGTGCCGAACATAATGTCGGACAATTCGGTTGCGAGTACCATGCCGGTGTAGTCGGCCAGTGCGCCGCGGATGCCGCCCAGCAGCAGGTTGACGTGGTCGCTATCGCACCCGACATGGGTGCGCGCCATGATGTTGGTGATAGCGGCATCGATGTTGTGCGGCACCACGCCAAGGCTCTTTAGCTTCTCGACGCGCTTGGCGGGTAAGGTTTTGGTCAGCCACGTACAGCCGGTGGAGTTGTCCTGGCTCATGTAATCATTGAGGGTGATCAGAGCGACGTTGAGGGCGATTTCCTGCGTGGAAAGGCCTTTGGTATCGACGTCTAGGGTGTTGGCCACGGCCATCAGTTTGGCTTCATCCTTGATGGAATATGCGTCGAGACCGTGTTTGACGAGATGCTCCATGGCGAGGGCTACGTGTCTGCCGTGTTCGGAATGTGCGGCGGCACCGGCAGCCTGCATACGGATAAGATTGCGGGCCACAATAACATCGGCGGTTGCGCCACAGATGCCGCGGTCCGGGCCTTTGCCGAAGGGATCAATGCGGCAGGGGCCTTTCCAACAGATTCGGCAGCAGACGCCGAGTTCTCCGAAGCCACACTGGGGCTGCATTTTTTCATAGCGGTCCCACGGGGTCTCAATGCCTTCCTTTTTGGCCAGAGGGACGAGCAGGTCCATAGATTTATCGAGAGAAACTTTTTGGGTCATGGTGTCATCCTTTGTAAATGGAAGTGGGGTGGCTTGCTTCGCGAGCTCTGGCGAGCATGAGCTGCTTTCGATAGTCGGCGATGGTGATGAGGCGGATGGCCTTGGTAGGACAGGCCTCCACGCATCCACAGCGGTATTCGCCGTCTTCATCAATACGGTGGGCGCAGAGATTACACTTTTTGGCAACCCCCTGGTTGGTGCGGCCATCTTCGGCGATACCTTCGCGGACAACCTCAATGGCGCCAAACGGGCAAGCCATGACGCAGACCTTGCAACCGACGCAACGGCCCTCGCTGATTTGGACAATACCGTTTTCCTGGAAGATGGCTCCGGTCGGGCAGGCGTGGGCACAGGGAGCATCCTCGCATTGTCGACATTGGATGGGCACGTTGATGTCGTCGACTCGCACGACATTGATTCTAGAAACGAGCTTGTAGTTGTTCGCTTTCGCCATGGTCAGCGAATAGCCGCTGTGCGCCTGCGCACATGCCAGCTCACACTGCTTGCAACCGACACATTTTGACGCGTCGGCGTAGATGATGGCGTTTTCATTCGGTTCGGGCACAGATTTTCCCTCCAAAAGTTGATCAGTCGGCCTCGAAGCTTTTCACGTAGAGTTCTCGTCCCTGCGTGAGTGTGAGGTTGGCGGCCTTGCATCGGGGACATGTGTCCGACCAAGTGCGTCCTCGGTTGGAGGCGCCGCAACTGCCGCAGCAAAAAACCGCCTCAACAGGTTTAATGATGAGTTCGGCTCCTGATAGCGTGCTTGTCTCGACGGCAACTTCGAAGCACCCTCTGAGGGTCTGTTCTTCGACACAGGCCAACTCGCCGACACACATGGTCACCGAGTGGATTTGCGAAACGCCGCGCTTTTTTGCCTCTTCTTCCACAATGGAGATGGTGCTTAGGATGATTGCTGTCTCATGCATGGCCGATACTTTCCAATTGTTGATTTCATGGAGTTGCCGTTTATTAGACGAGTCGATTACACGGTGAACCGATAAAATAATCTGTCCTGTTTTTGACAAAACGTATTTTTGTTTCAAAAAAAGTACGCCTTCCTTCAGGGCGGAAGAAAGGCGTACCTGCATAATCAAATTATGCATCAGGAGGTTGGAAGGAGGAATGGTTTTATCGTTCAGTGCATGAAATGCACGGATCAATACTATTGATAATCAAGGGGATGTCGGAAATTTTGCAACCTTTCATCATGATATGCAACGCTTCCCAGTTCATGTAGGTTGGGACGCGCCATTTGAGACGCTGAGGTCGATCCGTACCGTCGGACTTCAGGTAGTAGAGTAGTTCGCCGCGCGGGGCCTCGGACCTGGCAACGGATTGTCCCACAGGAATTTCCGGCAGACGGTCCGGGACGGTCGGCCCGGCAGTCATCTGTTTCAAGCACTGTTCCATGAGGGAGATGGCGTCAATGACTTCGCGCAGGCGGACCAGTGCGCGGCTGCGGACATCTCCAGTCGTTTCGGTTTGTACGGTGAAGGTGAGTTGGTCGTAGGCAGAGTATGGCGCCTTGTCCCGGACGTCGTAAGCGATCCCGGAGCCGCGTGCAACCGGTCCAACGATTCCCATTCGGACAGCGTCTTCATAGGGGAGTATGCCGACACCCTTCGTCCTCGTGGTGATGAGCGGGTCTTTTTCGTATACCTCATAAATTTCGTCGAGCGGTTTCTTCATCGCTTCGAGTTGGGTGTACAGGAAGGTTTCGATGTCCTCGTCAATGTCGTATTTGACTCCGCCTATGCAGTTGGCGGCGAGGTCCATGCGGTTGCCGTATACGCCTTCCTTTACGTCCTGCGCCAGTTCCCGAATTTCCATTGCGTGCATGAAGAGCGATTCAAATCCGATGATGTGGGCCATGATGCCGACGTTGAAGAGGTTTGACGCCACGCGTTTGATCTCGTCGGCCAGTACCCGAAGATACCGGGCGCGGTCGGGGATATCGATGCCTGTGAGATTCTCGACAGCCATGCAGTAAGTGCACGGGTGGCTGTTGGAACAGAGGGAGCAGAGTCGTTCCGTGAGTGTGATGTTCTGGAAATAGTTGCGCTGGAGAGCGAGAGACTCCATGCCACGGTGTACGTGCCCCGCGTTGATTTCAAGGTTTTTGACAGTCTCGCCCTCGATGTCCACGCGGAAGTACATAGGCTCTTCAAGCGCGACGTGAAGTGGGCCGACGGGAATGGAATAGGTCGTCATTATTTTGCCTCCTTGGCCCAGTCGGGCATGGCAGTCTCGGCAAAGATCGTCTCCCACAACTGCTTGGTGGTCGCACCGTTCATCATGGACGAAAGCGGGATGAGTCGATGGAAGATGCCGGTATCGATGCAAGGATCGAGGAACAGCCGTTCAGGTTTCTCCCGTCCGGTCAGCTCGATGTCGAATAGTTCGGCAAATTCTCTTTCGTGCCAGTCGGCGTTGGGGAAATGATCGACAATGGACGGGATGGTGCATGCTTCGGGCGTGAGTCGGATGCACAGAGACAGCACGGCTCCGTCGAGATCGAAGTTGTAGACCAGTTCCATGTCGCTGCCTTCGGCGAATTTGTCTTCATTGAAGGCCGTGATGGTGCACAGGCGTGCGCCGTTGTTCGCCAGGCTAAGGGATGCTTGCCGCAGCGCCTGTGCACTCGTCACGTAAGTCCAGCCGAACTGATTGCCATTAGAATCGGAGGTGATGGCAATGTCCATGCCGGTGAGGATGTCGTTAAAAGAAGCTCTCTGTTTGTTTGTTGTCATGTTCAGCTCCTGTCCGCTGTCATGAATGCGGTACTGTTGATCTGTTGCAGAGCAGCAAGACGGCGTCGGCAATCCGGGCAGGTGTGCAGGATATTTGTAGCGTCGACCTCACCGATCAACCCCTTGGAGAGACGGTTTTCAAGCTGGGGTAGCATGCGTTCGCCACATTCCTTGCAGACGGGGTATTCGACGAATTGCACCTCGCAGCAGGTGTATTTTTCAGCCTGCTTATGGGAGAGGTGCCAGTCGTTGGTCATGGTAATGGCATTGGCTGGACAGTAGTGGGCGCACAGGCCGCAGAAGGTACACGTATTGTGCCAGAGGCGGAATTCCATGCCGTTTCCGTCTGCCGACTCCGTCATTGCGATGGCTCCGCCTGCGCAGACATGGCTGCAAATGCCGCAGGTGAGGCAGCGTTTGGGATCGAGTTCAGCCCTGCCGCGTAACCGTTTGGGCGTGAAAGTGTCTTCAAAGGGAAAAGGATCGGTTGCCGGACCCTTGGCGATGTTTCGTGCCAGGATTTTCAGGAATGGAAGCATTACGCCACCTCCTTCATTCTGTTTTTCCAGATGTCGCATGCCTTGAGGATGCCCTCCATGATCGCCTGTGGGCGCGGGGGGCAACCGGGGACGTTGACGTCGATGGGAATGTAACGGTCCATGGGGCCTTCAATGGAATAGCTGTCGCGGAAGACGCCGCCGGAAATGGGGCAGATACCCACAGCCACAGTGATTTTCGGATGGGGGATTTCTTCGTAGACCCGCAGCACCCGTTCCTTGACCCGTGTGGTGAGCGGGCCGGTGATGAGCACGATGTCGGCATGGCGGGGGCTGCCACAGTACTTGCACCCAAACCGCTCCACGTCGAAGCGGGGGATCAGGGCAGTGGTCGCCAACTCAACGTCGCAGCCGTTACAGGAACCGGCATTGATGCGATAGAGCCAGGGGGATTTGTGGACGAATCTTTTGAGTAATGAATGCATGGCAACCTCGATTAGCGAAGGAAATACGCGCCACCCAGACTGACGTAAGCCAGTGAGGACGGGTACTTCAGGAAGAAGGTAAAAGCCTGGTCGATGCGAAGACGCCCGGTTGACGCGCGGAACAGGGACACTGACGCCAGCATCAGTACAAGGCATTTGAACAGGTGGAACGGCAGGTTGACCCATATGCCGCCCGGCAGGAGTAGCGGGAAGAACAAAGCCACGCCAAGGTTCAGGACCACCATGAGCTTTACTGCCGACATCATGTTGAACAGGGCGAGAAGTGGGCCGGAGTATTCGAGGACAGGCCCTTCGATGACTTCTTCTTCCGCTTCGGGGATGTCGAACAGGCCTGCCCCCATGGTGCCGGGAATGAACAGCAGATAGGCGATGAAGGCGGGTGCCATGATCGGATCAAACAGGAACGGGCCGTTGGCTGTCTGGTAGGCGATGATGGCATCCAGGGAAAGCTGCCAGTCAGCACGTACAGCTACGGCGAGCAGGACAGAGAGCAGGGGGATTTCGTAGGCGAACATGATGATCATTTCGCGGGAGAAACCGATGGCGCCAAAGGGTGAGCTGGATGCGGACCCGCCGAGCATGAACGCGAGGGCCGGGAGTGCGAAGAGGTAGAGCAGGACAAAGATGTCCCCGGCTCCGGGAATCCCGGACCAGACACCGGCAATGGGGACGAGCGCGGCGCAGACAAGACTGCCACACAAACCGATGACCGGAGCTAACCTGAAGGCCGTTTTATTGGCGGTCTCCGGGATGAGGATTTCCTTGGTACTCAGTTTGATGATGTCGAACACGGGTTGCAGGATTGGAGGGCCGATGCGCCGTTGCAGCTTGGCGACAGCGACACGGTCAATGCCTTTGAAGACCAGCCCTGTCATCAGGGCGAAGAAGCCGCCGGGGAAGATGAGCATGGCGACGGCTGCGTGAATGTAATCGTTGACCATGATGTTACTCCTTGATGAAAGGGGCCGAGATGGCGCGTCTGATTTGCATGACGAGTTCCAGCGGGGCTTCGTAGACGTTTTCCGCAGTAACGTTGGTGGCTTCTTCCGTCAGTTCGGTGACGCCACACATGTGCATGTTGGTTCGCCTGACGCGACCGCCCATGAGTTGCAGCAGGCCGAGGATCATGAACAAAGCCATGAGCAGCATACAGCCTATCAGGGTTGCGTCCCACCGCATTGCGCTGTCGGTGACGCCGGAGAGAGAGCTTGGGATCGGGGATAGATTCAGTGTTTGCAGTATGGTGTCGATGGGCGCCAGTAGCAGGCCGGGGAAGATACCGGTGACCAAGCAGACGGCAGCGAGGATTCCCATGGGGATCAGCATGAGCGGGCCGACTTCAGTCACGTTGTCATGTCGGGCGGAAGGATGCCCGAGGAAAGCCGAATGCAGGAATTTGAAGAAGTAAGCGAGCGTGAGCACGCTACCGGACAGAGCCAGCAAGAGGAGCAGGATTTCACCCTGTCCCCCCAGTTCGTTGTACAGCAGCCATTTGGAGGTGAATCCGTTGAACGGAGGCACGCCCGCCGCCGACATGGTGGCCACGCCGAAGGCAAGGGTGGTCAAGGGCATACGCCTGCCGATTCCGCCCAGTTCGTTCAGGGAGTGGGCGTGGGTTTTATATATCAATGCACCGGCACAAAGAAACGCAAGGTTTTTGAAAGCCATGTGGTTGACGAAGTGCATTAGGCCGCCGGTCAGGCCAAGCGGGGTACCGAGGCAGATTCCCAGGAGTATGTAGCCAAGCTGACTGACCGTCGAGTAGATGAGAATGCCCTTGATGCTCGACTGCGTGACAGCCTTGTACGCGGCGTAGAAGATGGTTAGTCCCGCAATCCATGCTCCTATGTACATGATCTGCTGCATGGGAGCGGTTTCCAGTACCGACCCGCCAAGTACGAAACAGAGGATAAGCATGCCGAATGGGGCCGATTTGAGAAGCACCGCCGAGATGTATCCGCTAATGGGAGTCGGGGCGGACGCGGGATGCATCTGCCAGTCGATTCGTAGCGGTACCATGGCTCCTTTCATGAAGAAGCCCACGGCCATTAGAGCGACGGGAGTCAGCCATGCCGAGGTGGGCAGATTGGGCAGGGCGGTAATGATGTCGCTGAAGGCAAAGGAGTTTGCCGCCTGTCCCATCAACAGGACGCCGAGAAAGAGGCTGGAAGCTCCAGCAAGGTTGAACAGGAAGTACTTGGTGCCCTCACGCTTTGCTTCCGAGGTCTCTTCATGAATGATGGCGAAGAAGAGAGGCCAACTGCTCATGATCTCCCAGAAGGTGAAGAAGTGAAACAGGTTGTTGCTCAGCGCAAGCCCTGTCAGGCCGCAGACCATTATCAGACAGGTCGCAAAGAAGCGCCATTGGCGATGGCTGTGGTCCATGTATTGGGCCGCATAAAGGAAACTGAGCGCTGCCGAGAAGAGCAGCACAGTGACAAAAGCGGTGCCGTAGGCCGACTGCTGTGGCATCAGGAACAAGGAGCCTCCGGCAATGGTCGTTATTGCTGCGGCAACGATGCCCATGGCGCGGGTGCGGCGCAGGCAAAGCATGGTGGCGGCCCCCTGAACCAGGATCAGCGTCGGCGTGGGCCATGCGATAGTCAGGTTCGGGATGTCGACAATGCTGGCCGCCCCCCAGATGGCAGTCGCTGCCTGGACGGTCGGAGTAATCCACAGGGAGGGCTGAAGCCCGAAGATGACGCAAGCGGAGGCCAGAGCGATCATGGCCGTCAGCATGGAGGCAGGAGATTCGGTAACGGTTTCGGTTGAACTGTTTTCAAAGAACAGCACCTTGAGCAGACGTCCGTAGTAGATGGCACCGATAAGGCTGCCTGCCAGAATGATGGCGGCTACGGTATAGAAGCCTTCATTGACCGCAGAGTACAGCATGAGGAACTTGCTCATGAAGCCGTTGAACGGTGGTAACCCCATGATGGAGACGATGCCGATGGCGAAGCATGCACCGGTTATGGGCATCCGTCTACCGAGTCCGGCGAGCTGGCTGACCTGCTGGCTTCCGGCACGCATGATGAAAGCGCCTGCGGTGAGAAAAAGCAGATCCTTCATGAGTGCGTGGTTGACCACATGGCCGAGTGAACCGACGGTGGTGAGCCATGTGTTGATGCTCAAGATCAGGGTTATTTCACCTAGTTGGGCCAGGGTGGAGTATGCGAGCATCCGTTTGATGTCGTCCTGGCGCAGGGCCATGATTTCACCAAACAGCAAGGTGGCACCTCCGGCAACCATCAGCAGGGTGGGCAAGACGGTTTCGCTGACAGGGGAGACGAAGGGTATCGTCCCGGCTGCGAACAGCGGCAGGAATTTGATGAGTCCCAGAATGCCTGCCTTGGTCAGGATTCCCGACATGGGGGCCGAGATGGAAGACGGCGCGACAGGGTGGGCATCGGGCAGCCAGGAGTGCATCGGGAAGAGCCCCGCTTTTACTCCGAGGCCGATGAAGAACAGTAGGCCGATGAGAATCCCGGTCCATCCAATGGTGGAGGGAGCCACGGAATGGAGCAGAGCGATGTCGAAGGTTTCTGCGCTACTGTGCCACAGCAGAATGCCGTAATGCATGATGGTAGCGCCTGAGACGCACATTACGATGTATTTGTATCCGGCTTTCAATGCTTTGGCGGTTTGCTTGTGGATGACGAGGAGGTAGGATGTCCATGTCATGAGTTCCCAGAAGAGATAGAAGTTGCCGAGATCCTTTGCCGTGGCAACGCCCACCAGCGAACCATACATCAGGAACAGGAAGAAGAAGTAACGGTTGGCGTGCGGTTTTTCCCCAAGGTAGCCCGTGGAGTATATGACTACGATGGTGCAGATAAAGGCGAAAAGGGTTGAGCCCAAAAAGAGGAAGGCATTCGGCTGCGGTTCTGTAATGATGACGGCCAACGCCCCTACAGCCACCGCGATAGCGGAAAAATCCCGAATTTTGGGCAGGAGTTTGCCCACTACGTAAACGGCGAAACCGCCCAGATAGGGGACGATAACCTGGATGGGCCAGGGACTTTCAAAATGCGGCAGTTCACTTCCCGTTTCCGGCGTACCCATGGAGAGAGCGAGATCTTCGCAGAAGTGGATCAGCGGTTCAGGGTGGATGGTCATGGCTGCAGTCAAGCCAGCGAGCAGGAAGACGATGATGCCGGAAGCCGAGAGCATGTTCTCTTTTGCCGGAGTAGTGTCTTCTTCGCTGACTTCGAAACAGATGGTCTGAATGACACGCAGGATATAGACGGCAGCGATGATGGTGCCCAGCGTGGCCGATGCTGCGATGAGATAATTGCCGTTTTCGATGGCGGAGTAAGTGACGAGAAATTTACTGATTGAGCCCTTGAACGGAGACAACCCCATGAAGGAGAACATGCCGAACCCGAACATGATCGTGGTCAGGGGCATGCGTCTGCTGCTCCCGCGAAGGGAACCGAGGGCCCATGAACCTTTCCCCGAGGCGAGTCGCCACGCGGTCAGGAAGACGAGGCTTCTGATGACGAACTGGTAAACCAGATGCAGGGCGGCACCGGATATGCCGGATGTGGAGCCGACGCCCAGGCCGATGAGGAAATAGCCACATTCGGCGATGGCGGAGAAGATGAGTAGTCGCTTGAGATTGCTGATGGCGCGGAGCGCCAGCAGTTCGCCGCCAACGATAAGCAGCGCGCCGCAAGCGACGAAGATGGTGTGTGCAATGGACATTTCTGAAACCTCCTGCACACTTTATAGGGCGAGCGGGAAGGAGATTTCTGTCCACTCTTTGACAAAACCGAAAAACTAGAACGGAAGTTGCGATGCCTGGTTCAGACGTTCCATGTCGGGGATGAAGAACTTACCTCGACCACGCCGTTCGATCAGGCCGGACTTGTACATGTCGTTGAGGAGGGGGGAGACCATCTGTCGCGACGCGCCGACTATTTGGGCGATCTGTTCCACCGTGAGGGGAAGTTCCAGATAGCGGCCTCCCTCCTGCTCAACTCCGGTATGAAGCGCTTCCTCGTAAAAGAAAAGCATCAGACGCAGCGCGGTGTCACGAAAGGCAAAGCCGTCGATGATGGAAAATGCCCCGGAGAGCAGTTCGCCCAGCACCTTGACCATAGTCATGGTGAACTCGCTGTGCTCCGATGCGATGCGTTTGAAGTCCCGAACGGGACAGATGTACATCGAGCCGTCTTCCAATGCCTGACACGTAGCGCGTGTGTGGGTGCTGTAAATGTCGCCTTTACTGAGAATAGAAAGTATGAATTCGCGTGAAGGGGAACTCAAAAAGACGCGCGCTCGTCCTTCTCGGATGATGAAGACACAGTTCTCGTTGTCACTGGGTGAAGCCAGTACTTCGCCTTTGAGAAAAGTGCGGCTCCGAAAGGCTATGAGGATATTTTCATTTTCCGTTGATTCAAGGATTTCGACAAGATCGAGGCTTGTTAGTTTCATCTTAGACTGCATGCGCTTCTCGGTTCGATAATAATTATTGGTTTTTTCAATGCTTTCATAGTTAATTAACGGGATTTTAAAACATTCTGTTGTTTTTCAAGGATTAGGTTTAGTGCCCGACGATTTTCACGACAAGCTTGGTGATGCCGGTGGTTTGCCAGGTCCCGCTCCTGTACCAAGTCTTCGAGCGCAGGTTGCCGCTGACGTTGGATGTTTCGGTCATCCCGCCCGCATCCCATTGTCTTTCTTTGATTCTGCCATCGGCGTAATGTTCTTGAATGACGGCACCCTGCTTGAGAAGAAGGCACTTGAATTCCTTGGTGTCGCCCGGCACATATTCGATGGGCAGGGTCTGCCCGGTTTTGCGTGGGGCGGATTGCGCTGGAGCGGCAGTGGCCTTTGCGGGACGCGGAACACAGTCTTCAAACAGCCCCACGAGCTGGGCCGCCCGCAGGTATAGTTCGCTTGTGTCGGCCACCTGTTTTTGGAGCGGGGTCACATCGTCGAGTACGATGTTTTTGAAGCCTTGGTTGATGATGGTCTGGAACCGAAAGCCGTCCCGGCGCCCACGGAAGAAGGATTCCATCATCCGGGCGGCTTCCTCCACGCCTTGGATAGTGGCGTTGTTGACCTTGGGCGACAGGAAAAGGATCTCAACGGGCACGCCGGGGAAATGGATGTCCATGGTCAGGGCCGTCCTAAACAGCTTCTTGACGATCCGGGCGGCGGTTTCGGCCTTGGGGCCGTATTGCAGCCCGTTCGTGTGAAAGGCGATGTCGGCGGCGATGACTTTCCTTGCCGTCCCTTGCACGAACTGCACGCCGAGTACGTCGACTTCAGCCTGGCCGAGGAACTGGGAAAGACTGGATGTCTTTTTCAAGACCTTTTCCGAGAACTCGGCCGCGCCTTCCCTGTACCACTGTTCATGTTCGGCCGTGATCTCGCCGGGCCATATGGGGGAAGGTTTCCAGTTCAGTTCGGCCAGTTGGCACCCCCTGCAATGGCGTACCCATGTCCTTACCAGCGATTCGCCTATTTCGACTTTCATGTCCGCTCCTGATTTTTCCTCCCCATACGACAATGGCGCGGGACGGTCCAGCCCGGAGCGAAATATTCTGACCGGTTACGGTTCCATGCCCACCTTGAACTCCCGGAAATCCCTGACCGGCGTGTAGGCGGTCTTGCGGCAGGACTGGCGGTAGAACTCCTCAAGCCTGCTCTTGGATTCCAGCTTGGTCACGCCCCGGAGCAGATTGAACCACGCCATGTAGTGGTCGAGGAACTTCGAAGCCACACCACAGAACCGGCGCATCCATTCCTTGAGGCCCGCATGGTAGTTGTTGACGTGCTGGATGTGGTGAACACCTTGTGTATACACGCCCTGACGGCTGTTCAGGCGGACATGCCGGATGCCCTCGCGCTTGGCGTAAGTGGTGAAGCCGGACATTGAATCAGTGACAAGGGTGCTGTCGGGCATAAGGTTGCCGCCCACAGCCCGAGCTACTTGGTCCGCAGACAATCGCCCTCGGCCGGCGGCCCGGCTGAGGATGTCTCCGTCGCGGCTGATGCCCACCAGTACGGCGACCTGTTCGTTCGAGATGCCCCGCTTCCTGGCAACTCCACGGTGCTTCCTCGGAGGACGATGCTTCAGATTCCGGCTTCCCTTGTTGGACTCCACGAAAAAGGTCTCGTCCATCTCGACGATACCTTCCAGAATGTCTCTGTCGTGCAGGGCCTTCAAGGCGCGGAGGATTTTGTGCCGCCAGTAGAAGGCGGTCGGAACGGATATCTTAAGCCGCTTGGCGGTCCGGGGAAGGCTCAACCCCTCGATCATGCATCGGATGTAGCGTGACCACAGCTCAGGCTTGTGGGTCCCCGCCATCGGCGTCCCGGTCAGCTCGGTGAAGGTGCGTCCGCAATCCTTGCACATGTACCGCTGGCGGGCCATGTAGGCGTTTTTGTCGCTGTAAGCGCCCCAGCGCTTCACATCGACGCTTCCGCACCTGGGGCAGTGCCTGCCGTCGGCAAAACGCGCCTCGACAATAGTGTCCCTGAACCCCTTCAACCCCTCGATGTGTTCGTGGAGATAGGATTCAATACGGCGTGCGCAGGATTCCTGCTGGTCTTTGTTCAGCGATCTGAACTGGTTGATGACAGATTCGATAGACATTGCGCTTTGCCTCCTGTTAGTCCATACTTAAAAGTTAGACTTTTTTTTGGCAAAAGCAACATTATTTTTTAAAATGCCGTTAATTAAAAATGATCAAAATGGCAATGGTGTGCATGGTGTGGTTCCGTATGTCGGTGGTTTGCTGTTCAGTACAGGGAGCATGAGTTGCGAGGACAATCAGTTTGGCGTGATGTCAGGATAGGTTGCTAAATAAACTGTTCCGGTCTTTTGATAGCTGTTTTTCACGAACTAACCAGTTTTTATGGGTTCATCCGGGTGAAGCGTACTTTTGACAAAATGAAGGGACATGGCGTCCAACCGATTATCACGCCAATGAAAATCGGGAGGGTAAACCGCCATGTCCACGAGTCTTTTGTACCATGCCTTTGGCCTGCAAGGCTATGATTACACCCGGCAGTCGTATGTCGCCGGGAGTTTGATTTTCGCTGTCCAACCAAAGCCCAAGATGGTTGTTTGCTCGTGCTGCGGGAGTCGAGATGTTGTCAGGCGGGGTCAGTCGGAGCGATGGCTACGAACGGTTCCCATCGGTTTTAAGCCAGTATGGCTTGTCATCGAAGTCCCTCGAGTCGAGTGCAAAGCTTGTGGCTGTGTCCGTAGAATCGACATCAAGATAGCCGAGCCCAGACGCTGGTACACAAGAGCTTTCGAGCGTTTCGCGTTGGCCTTGAGCAAGGTGATGACAATGCTTGATGTCTCCAATTTGCTTGGCATTGGCTGGGATGGGGTCAAGGACATCCTCAAACGCCATCTGCAAGCTCGCTTCGGAAGACCGCGACTATCCAGGCTCAAGTACATCGCTATCGACGAGATCAGCGTCCGCAAAGGGCACAAGTACCTGACCTTGGTCATGGACCTGCAAAGCGGTGCTGTCGTGTTTGTTGGAGATGGCAAGGGAGCCAGCGCGCTGACTCCGTTTTGGGCACGATTGAAGCGTTCACGGACCAAAATACGCGCTGTGGCAACGGATATGAGTACCGCCTACATTGGATCGGTGCTCGAAAACCTGCCTGGCGTGCCCTTGGTTTTTGACCATTTCCATGTGGTCAAGCTGATGAACGACAAGCTCACTGAAGTCCGGCGTAAACTTTACCAAGAGCTGAGCGACACGCTGGCCAGGAACGTACTCAAGGGGAGCCGCTGGATTCTGCTGAAGAACCCGGAGAACCTGAACAAGGAGCGGGGCGAGGATGGTCGGCTTGAGGAGGCGTTGCGGATGAATGAGCCGCTGGCCAAGGCCTACTACCTCAAGGAGGATCTACGGCAGATATGGAACCAGAGAGACAGACAGGCAGCGGAAGCCTTTCTGCAAGGGTGGATAGATCGAGCGATTGAGTCAGGCGTTGGTCCACTGGTGCAGATGGGCAAAACCATGGCCGCGTATCGATTCGGCATCCTCGCCTGGTTCGACCACCCGATCTCTTCGGGACCAATGGAAGGAACAAACAACAAGATTAAGACGCTAAAACGGCAAGCCTATGGCTATAGGGATACCGAGTTTTTCAAGCTCAGAATTATGGGCATTCATGAATCGAAGTACGCTTTAACCGGATGAACCTTTTTATGTGTTGAGTATACGAACTAATGGGGCGTTTCCGTGTCCGCTATGTGTCCGCTTTTCTCCTGACTCCATGCAAAATCAACGACATTCCGCGCCCTCTGCACATTATGCTACAGAGTGTCTCGAATCGCTTGGCGACAAATAAGTCCAGTTTAATTGAATTGTTATCTATATGTTCTGGTTTGACGCCTTCAAGAATGGCATTCAAGAGGTCGTGGGTTCAATTCCCTCCAGCTCCACCACAAGAAAGCAAAAGGCTTAGAAGGTTTTCCTTCTAAGCCTTTTTTTGTGGGGCATGTAAAAGAATATACAAATGATATCGGGTAAATATGAAAGGAGGGGCTCAGTACACACCGTGAGGATGATCATGAACTCCCATTGTCATGAGATCAGTAGCGAAAGACGAAGGGCTGTGGAACTCTGGCCTCGTCTTGAATAGGAAGAAAAGAGGGAGTGCTGATGCGATGCACGGCTTAAAGGTTGTGGGGTTCGATGTCATTCTCCAGGAGGTCAATGTAGGATCGGGAGATAAGGTCCTCTTCCTTGATGTTGAATATGCTCATCAGCTGATTGGCTTTTGCGATGCCCGCTTCGGAGTCCTCTGCTTGCTCGAGGACCACTTCGAGTTCTAGAAATGCGCCCAGCTTGTCGACTTCATCCAGGTGGATACGCGTGTTCTCGGAAAAGAATAACACTCGCTTTTTATTGACTACGCCTCGAACCCCTAGAATTGTTTTCAATACGAAATGGACAATGCCGGGGAATATTATTGGTACTCTGAGATATTTTGACAGCTTTGGGCCCGACGTGTTTGCTCTGCTGTAATAAATCAGCTCAGAGTGTCCATTTACGTTTCGCATTTTGAGCCTGGAGTTGTTCAAACGGTAGAAAATGTCCCTTTGAATCAATATATCCGAAGGTTTTCCGCATGAAGTTTCTATGAGCTCCCTCAGGTGCTGTGCGTCTTCAACCGAGGCCTTGATTTCAATGTTGTTGGACATGAGTATCCCTTTTATGTGTTAACAAATCTCGACCTCGCCCGAGACACTTGGTCTACGCCGTTGCCCTTCACTGCGTGAGTTGTGCCATGTTGAAGCGGGAATTGTGGCCGCCCGACAAACCAAAGGGCCTGCGGAGCGACTCCGCAGGCCCTTGTTTTCGGTTCGCGGCGTCCGCAGGGCGAGGTTAGGCCCGGGCTTCCTGGGCCCAGTAGCGGACCACGCGGGCGCAGATGCTCAGGGCCTTGTCCATGTCCTGGAGGCTGACCCATTCCATGGGGCCGTGAGGGGCCTGCATGCCACAGAAGATGTTCGGGGTGGGGATGCCCTTCTCGGTCATGATCGAACCGTCCGTGCCGCCCCGGAAGGCGAGCATGTTCGGGGGAAATCCCTCGTCGGCGTAAGCCCTTTTGGCGATGTCCACGGGCCGTGGGTCGTCCTTCAGCCAGTAGCGCATGTTCCGGTACTGGGGGGTTACGGTGCAGGTGATCCGCGCCCTGGGCTCGGTCCGGTTGACCTGCTCGCAGAGGGTCCGAAGCAGTTCGGCCTGCTTCTCGAGGCCCTCCAGCTCGAAGTCGCGCAGGTTGATCATCATGTTCAGCTCGGCGGCGTTGCCTTCGATGCTGTCCACGAAGATGAACCCTTCGCGCCCTTCGGTGGATTCCGGGCTGAGATGGTCCTTGGGCAGCAGGGCGATGATCTCCGAGGCCAGGTACAGGGCGTTGACCAGCCTGCCCTTGGCGCAGCAGGTGTGGATGGAGATGCCCTTGATGTTGACTACGGCCTTGTCCGCCGAGAAGGTCTCGGCCACCAGGTCGCCGGGATTCTCGCCGTCCAGGGTGTAGGCGAAGTCGGCCTTGAGGTCGCGGACCATGGCGTCGCTCACGCCCCGGCCGATCTCCTCGTCCGGGGTGAAGCAGATGCGGACGTCGCCCCGGGGAATCTCCGGATGCGCCTTGAGGTGGTCGATGAGGCCCATGATGATGGCGATGCCCGCCTTGTCGTCGGCCCCGAGCAGGGTGGTGCCGCTGGCGGTGACGATGGTCTCGCCCTGTTTGCTCCTCAGGTAGGGCTGCATGACCGGATCGATGACCACTTCGGGGTCGTCGGGCAGGACGATGGCCCGGCCGTCCCAGTTGCGGTGGACCAGCGGCTTGACGCCCTCGGCAAAGAACGAGGGGGCGGTGTCCACGTGGGCCACGAAGGCGATGGTCGGGGCCTCGTTGTCGGCGACGTTGCCCTTCAGGGTGCCGAAAACCACGCCGTAGTCCGTGAGCTCGGCGTCGTCGATGCCGAGTCCCTTCAATTCGTCCACCAGCATGCGGGACAGGTCGAGCTGGCAGGCGGTGCTGGGGGTGGCGGGGGAATCAGCATTGCTCTGGGTGTCCACCCTGCAGTAGCGGACGAACCGTTCTTCCATGATATCGAGTCTTGAAGCGGACATGTTTTCTCCTTGTTGACGCGGCTGATCGGCGCGGTCCGGCTAGACCAGCGCGGCCAGTTGGCGTTCGACCACGTGGCAGGCCACGAAATGCCCCTCGGCCACTTCCGTGAGCCTGGGCGTTTCGCAGGTGCAGGCGTCGATCTTGTCGTAGTAGCAGCGGCCCGCGAAGCGGCAGCCGGAGGGCGGGTTGATCGGACTCGGCACGTCGCCTTCCAGGATGATGCGGTTGCGCGCCAGGTTCGGGATGGGGATGGTGATGGCCGAGAGAAGCGCCTTGGTGTAGGCGTGCAGCGGGTTGGCGAAGATAGTCTTGTAGTCGGCCAGCTCCACGATGCGGCCCAGGTACATGACCGCGATGCGGTCGGAGACGTGGTGCACCACCGACAGGTCGTGGGAGATGAACAGGTAGGTCAGTCCCATCTCCTTCTGGAGGGAATCCAGCAGGTTGAGCACCTGCGCCTGGATGCATACGTCCAGGGCCGAGACCGGCTCGTCCAGGACGATGAACTCCGGGTTCAGGGCCAGGGCGCGGGCGATGCCCACGCGCTGCCTGCGGCCGCCGTCCAGCTCGTGCGGATAGGCGTTCTCCAGGTTGCGGCTCAGGCCGACGATGTCCGACAGCTCCCGGACTCGCTTGGCCCGTTCGGCCGAGGAGCCTATGCGCTTCACGTCCAGGGGTTCGGCTATGAGATCGGCCACGCACAGCCGGGGGTTGAGGCTGGAGTAGGGGTCCTGGAAGACCATCTGCATCTTGGAGCGCAGCGCCTTCACCTCCCGGCGCTGGGGCAGCAGGATGTCCTGGCCGTCGATGATCACCTGGCCCTCGGACGGCTCCAGCAGCCGGATGGCCGCGCGGCCGGTGGTGGACTTGCCGCAGCCGGATTCGCCCACCAGTCCCAGGGTCTCGCCTTTGGCGATGTCGAAGGTGACGTCGTCCACGGCGTGGAGCGGCCCCTTCCGGGTGTGAAAGTACTTTTTCAGGTTCCTGACCTGAACGAAGGGCGCGCTCATGCCGCACCTCCTTCCAGGAAGCAGGCCACGAGGTGGTTGCCGCCCACGGACACCGGGGACGGGGCGGCCACCCTGCATTGGTCCATGGCCTTTGAGCAGCGCGGATGGAAGGGGCAGCCCGCGGGCATGTCCGTCGGCTCCGGCGGCAGGCCGGGGATCACGGCCAGGGACTCGCGCTCCTCCTCCACGTTGGGGATGGAGGCGAACAGCCCCTTGGTGTAGGGGTGCCTCGGGTCCGCATAGAGGGAGACGGTGTCCGCCTGCTCCACGATGCGGCCCGCGTACATGATGGCGACGTGGTCACAGGTCTCGGCCACGATGCCGAGGTCGTGGGTGATCATGATCATGGCGGTGTCGAATTTGCGTTTCAGTCCTTTCATCAGCTCCAGGACCTGGGCCTGGATGGTCACGTCCAGGGCCGTGGTCGGCTCGTCGGCGATGAGCAGGGCGGGGTTGCAGGCCAGGGCGATGGCGATGACCACGCGCTGCTTCATGCCGCCGCTGAACTGGTGGGGGTATTCCCCGGCCCGGTCGGGCTGGATGCCCACGGTTTCGAGCATGGCCAGCGCCCGCTTGAGCGATTCCTGCTTGTTGACGTCGTTGTGCAGGGCGATCATTTCCGCCACCTGCTCGTCCACCGGTATGATCGGGTTCAGGGAGGTCATCGGGTCCTGGAAGATCATGGCGATCTTGCCGCCGCGCACCTTGCGCATGGTCGCGGGGGAAGCCTTGAGCAGGTCCTGGCCCTCGAAGAGGATCTCGCCGTCGGTGATCCTGCCCGGCGGTTCGGCGATGAGGCGCATGACCGACATGGCCATGGTGGTCTTTCCGGCGCCGGTCTCGCCCACCAGGCCCAGGGTCTGGCCCTTCTCGATGGACAGGTTCAGGCCGGAAACCGCCTGCACGGTGCCGTTGTCCGTGGTGTAGCGGACGTGAAGGTCTTTGATGGATAACAGTGATGTGTTCGACATGTATGGTCACTCCCGTTGGGGACTGTTGTCTGTCTAGTTGCGCAGCTTCGGGTCCAGGGCGTCCCTGAGGCCGTCGCCCAGGAAGTTGAGGCCGAGGATGGTGATCATGATGGCCAGGCCGGGGAACAGGGTCATGTACGGGTAGTCCCGGATGAACTCGCGGCCGCCGGAGAGCATGGCGCCCCATTCGGGGGTGGGCGGCTCCAGGCCCAGGCCGATGAAGCTCAACCCCGCCGCGATGAGGATGGCGAAGGCCACGCCCAGGGTCGCCTGGACGATGATCGGAGCCAGGCAGTTGGGCAGGATGTGCTTGAAAATGATGCGCAGGTCGCTGGAGCCGACCGAGATGGCCGCCTCCACGAATTCCTGGTCGCGGATGGACAGAACCGAGGCGCGGACCAGCCGGGCGTATTGCGGGATGGCGGCGATGCCCACGGCGAGCATCAGGTTCAGCAGGCCGGGTCCCAGGGAGGCGGCCACGGAGATGGCCAGCAGCAGCTGCGGGATGGACAGCAGGACGTCCATGACGCGCATGATGATGTTGTCGATCTTGCCGCCGTAGTAGCCGGCCACCGCGCCGAGAAAGCCGCCCACGGCCACGGAGAAGCCCACGGCCACGAAGCCCACCTGGAGCGAGATGCGGCTGCCGTAAATGATGCGGCTGAAGATGTCGCGGCCGAACTCGTCCGTGCCGAACCAGTGGGCCGCGGACGGCCCTTCCAGGGTGGCGAACAGGTCCTGTTCGTCAAAGGGGAACGGGGCGATGACGCTGGCGAAGATCGCGGTGAGCACGAGGCCGAGGAGGATGGCCAGGCCGAACAGGGCCATGCGGTTCTTCCTGAGGCGGATGAAGACCTGGCCCCAGAGGGAATGCCGTTTGTTTTGCATGGGAAAGGTCCTTTAGGTGTACTGGGATTTGATCCGGGGATCGAGCCAGGCGTAGATCAGGTCCACCCCGAGGTTGACCAGGCAGAAGGCCAGGGCGATGAAGAGCACCCCGCCCTGGACCACGGGATAGTCCCGCATCTCGATGGAGCTGACCATGAGCCTGCCCAGGCCGGGCAGGGAGAAGATGATTTCGGTCAGGACCGCGCCGCCGAGCAGGATGCCGAACTGGATGCCCGCGATGGTCACCACCGGCACCAGGGCGTTGGGCAGGGCGTGCTTGCGGATGACCACGCTCTCCTTCTGGCCCTTGGCCCGCGCCGTACAGATGTAGTCCTGGCGTACGACTTCGAGCATGGAGGAGCGGGTCATGCGGGTGATGATGGCCACGCTCTGCAATCCGAGGGTCACGGCGGGCATGATCATGGCGTCGAAGCTGTCGAAGCCCGATGGCGGGAGCCAGTTTAGCTTGACCGTGAACAGCAGGATCAGCAGCAGGCCGAGCCAGAACACGGGCATGGATATGCCGATCAGGGCGAAGAGCGTGACGATGTTGTCGAAGATCGAGTACTGCTTGACGGCCGTGACGATGCCGCACGGGATGCCCACGAGCAGGGCGATGCCCATGGCCAGGGCGGACAGTTTGAGGGTTACGGGGAAGGCCGCCATGAGCTCCTCCCAGACGGGCCGCTTGGTGATGTAGGAACGGCCGATGTCGCCTTCCACGGCCGCCTTGTAGACGTAGCGGCCGAACTGCAGAAGGAAGGGATCGTTGAGGCCCATCTCCTGGCGCAGGTTGTCCACGTCGGCCTGGGGCGCCTGTTCGCCGAGGACCATCCGCGCAGGGTCGCCGGGCGTGACGTAGAGCATGAGAAATACGATGAAAACGACGCCGAGGATCACGGGGATCAGCATGACGCAACGCCTCAGGATGTATCTGAGCACGGGAATCTCCTTTTCGTTACGCTCGGCGGCGGTCTGCGGGCGGGCCGGGCGGGGCCGGGCCGGATGCGCCGGAGCAAGAGGAGCGCTGTTGAATGAAGTCCGCCTTCCGCGGGACGCGGCCTATGGGGCGTGCGCCGGACAGTGGAAGGAAAAGGGGAAGACGGCCCCTGGCCGTCTTCCCCGCGCAATCGCTACTTCTTAAGCTTGACCTCGTACAGGGCGTGGAACCCGAACGGGCTGGGCGTGAAGCCGGTGATGTAGTCCTGGAGGCCGAAGGCGTACTTCTTGTTGGCCAGGGGCACCCACGGGGCCTTGTCGCGCAGCTGGTCCTGGATCTCGTAGTACATGGCCTGGCGCTCCGGTCCGTCGGGGGTGATGCGGGCCTTGGCCAGCAGCTCGTCCACGGCGGGATCGCCGAAGGCGGCGAAGTTGTTGCCGCCTATCTGCGAGGAGTGGAAGGTCGGGTACACGGCCATGTCCGGATCGGGGGTCTGGCAGGTCCAGCCCACGAGGAAGAGTTCGTGCTTGAACTCCTTGAGACCCTGGAGATAGGCGCCCCATTCCAGGACCTGGATCTTCACGTCCACGCCGATCTTCTTCAGCTGGGCCTGGATGATGGTGGCCATGTCCACGCGGACTTTCTTGGAGTTGGTCCACAGGGTGGTGGTCAGGCCGTCGGGGTAGCCCGCCTCGGCCAGCAGCTGCTTGGCCTTTTTCAGGTCGGCCTTGGGCACTTCCAGGGCCGGGTTGGCGTACTTCACGTTGGGGGCGATGACGCCGGCGGCCGGGTAGGCGTTGCCGCGGAAGACGGCCTTGACGCTGGCCGGGATGTTGATGGCCGTGAAGATGGCCTGGCGCAGCTTCTGGTTGTCGAAGGGCGGCTTGCTGCAGTTGAAGCCGAGGTAGGTGACGGAGTTGTCCACCAGGGAGACCAGCTTCAGGTTCGGATTGGCCTCCACGCGGGAGACGTCCAGGGAGGACAGCTCAAAGGCGATGTCCACGTTGCCGCTCTCCAGCTCGATGGTCCGGTTGGATGCCTCGGGGATGACGCGCAGGACCATCTTCCGGAATTCGGGCTTGGTGCCGTGGTAGTCCTCGAACCGCTCCAGCTCCATGCGGTCGCCCTTCCTCCAGGTGACCAGCTTGTAGGGGCCGGTGCCGACCGGGTTGAAGCCGTAGTCGTCGCCGGCGGCCTCGACGGCCTTGCGGTTGAGGATGACGCCGCCGCCGAAGTGGGTCAGGGCGGCCAGGAAGGAACTCATGGGCTCCTTGGTCTTCACCTCGAAGGTGTAATCGTCGATCTTCTTGAAGCCGGCGGGGTCGATGACGCCCATGATGTGGCGGACCGCGGCGCCCTTCTCGTAGGCGCGCCGCAGGCTGTACAGGGCGTCGTCGGCGGTCAGGGGCTCGCCGTTGTGGAACTTCACGCCCTTCTTCAGGGTGAAGCGGTAGGTGGTGTCGTCGACGCGTTCGACCTTCTCGGCCAGGGACGGGACCACGTTGCCCGCGTCGTCGATGGCGACCAGGGTTTCGTAGATCTGGCGCATGGCGTTGGAAGACGCCACGTCGTTGGTCATGTAGGGGTCAAGGGTCTTTGCGTCGTACGTGGTGGCCACGACCAGCGTGTCGGGATGGCCGGACGTCCGGGCCATGGCTCCGGGCGCAACGACGGTCAAAAGGAGCAGGGACGGGAGCAGCCATTTGGCCGTCTCCTTCAGCAGGGACTTGAAGCTCATCAACACCTCCCAAAAATTAGAAAAAATAATATTCCGGAAACAGGACGTCCAAAGCGTACGGGAGTGGCGGGAAGGGGGAATAGGACCCCGAAGGGGGTAACGGACTATTTTCGGCGTCCTGATTCTCTTTGGCACCGCAACCAACTTGCGCCTCAGCGGGCGCTCAATGTGCATAGTAAAGTGAGTGTTGTCAACGTGGTAGTTGCCTTGCGCCGACCCCCTTCCGCGCGCCCGAGGTATCGAAAAAGCGGTTTTCCGAGTTGCATTTTGAGGAGCGGTACGCATGAACGTACCGTCAATCGCGGGCAACAATGAATATTACATTCTATAGTTTTGACAAAATATAGGAGGGTGTTAATCGATTGAATCTATCGACGGTCGGCTGGTTTCCAGTAGTTTTAAATACGGACATTTCGGACATTTTTTGAGCGTTTCCTCCGCTCGACCCCGGCATGGAGGCTTTCAGTTGCCTGCTCCCAGCCGGTAGAGCTGAATGCGTCCCCCGTAAGGGGTGGAATGGCCTTCACGAGGTCGTGGGTTCAATTCCCCCCCCGGCTACAGCGCAATAAAGTTTATGGATTAAGGTTGATACACTGAATCATTTTCTGTGTCCGATTGCGGAATTTCAGGAATATGTCCGCTCTGTGTCCGCCGTTTCCGGCGGACCGTTTGGGGCGATTTGAACTGTTGGTCACGGAGCCTTTCTTGCGTTTCCCGGGCCGCCATTCCTTGGGGACGTTTGTTTCCCGTCATTCCATCCCCCCCTATGATTTAAAGCGAATACTGGTACTTGACCGTAATGGAAATGGTCCATGTCTGGCCCTTGAGGATGGCGGGACGTTGGATCGTGCCGCTGGCGGACTGGATGGCCTGCCGGGCTGCGGCGTCGAGCCTGGAATCGCCCGAGGAGTGGAGCATGACGATGTCGGTAAAGGTGTCGTCCGGGCGGATGCGGAATTGGTAGCGCGCATTGCCGATCAGGTCGGCGAGGTCGCTTCCCGGCGGGCGTCGGCGTTGTTCCACGGCGCTGCGCACCTGGGCCAGATATTGTTTCAGGGCCTGTTGCCGCAGCCGTCTGGCCGCGTCCTCGTGGTCGATTTTTTCCTCGTCGGGCGTCAGCCCCTGTTCCAGGGCCAGTCCGGCGCTGCCCGTGGTGGAGACCGAGAGGTCGAAGTTCGTCTGGATGACGATGGTCTCGCCGGAAGGTTCCGGGGCCTGCCTCAAGGGCGACTGCAGCAAAAACCAGTGCAGGCAGAGCGATATGGCCAGGCAGGCCCAGATTGTCCGTCGGGTAGTCACCGGGGCGTTTCTCCCGTGTCGTGGCGCCGGGTGTTGGTAGCGATGACCAGGTTGTTGAACCCGGTCTTGCGCACCAGATCGACGATCTTCACGAAACGCTCCACCCGTGCCTCGGGGGAGGACTTCAACAGGATGTGATCCGGTTGCAGGGAGACGGGCCGGTCGGCGGTGTCGCGCAAAAGATGGGTCAGATCGTTCAGGGTGACCGGTGCCGAATCGCAGAGGATGTCCCCGTTTTCCCTCAGCTCGATTTCCATGGACCTGCCGGTCACGGCCCTGGCCGTCTCGGCATAGGGCAGTTCGATGTCCACGCCCTTGGCCGTGAAGACCGCGGAGACCACGAAGAAAATCAGCAGGATGAAAACGACGTCCAGCAGCGGAGTGATGTCCGGAGCGGCCGGTCTGGGGGCGTTGCGCTTGAAATTGATCATGACTCCGAATCCGGAACGGGGATGCGGCGCGCCGCGTGCTGCATGGTATGGGCGATCTTGTCGTATTCACGGCAGAACCAGCGGTGGGCCAGCACGGCCGGGATGGCGATGCTCAGCCCGGCGGCCGTGGTCAGCAGGGCCTGCCAGATTCCCCCGGCCAGCATGGTGATGTCCACGTCTCCCGCCGATGAGAGCCGGGAAAAGGCGTTGATCATGCCCAGGACCGTGCCCAGCAGTCCCATGAGCGGGGCCGTGGCCGCGGCCGTGGACAGGAAGTCGAGCCGGGCGTTGAATTGGAAGAGGACCTCGTCGCCGGCGTCCTGGATGTCCGCTTCCCGGTTTCCCGTATCCGTGGAGAAGCAGGCCGAGAAAAAGGGGCCAAAGGCCGGGGCTGTTTCCTCCACGCGCCTGATGGCGGCCTCCCTGCCCTGGGTGCGGAACGTGTCGAGCAGGGAGCTCAGCGCCTCCGCTGAGGGGAAGCGGCGGGTGGTGAAGGCCACGAGCCGTTCCAGGATCACGGCCAGGGCCGCCACGGACAGAATGAGCAGCGGCCACATCATGAAGCCGCCCTGTTGCAGAATACTCATGCGTTTCCTCTTTGCAGTTCCTCCAGTTGGGGGAGGTCGATAAGGTCTTTGCCGATGGCCACCAGGAAGCCCGGCTGGTCGAATTCGTCGCCCAGGGGGGAGAGTTCGTGGCGGCCGCATACATATTGAACCACCACGGGCTGCGGGCTGTCCGCGAGGTGGACTATCCCCTTGAGCCGGAATACGGATTCGGGCAGGCCGTCCAGCGTGTTCAGGAGTTGACCGCGATCCAGGGCGGACGAAAAGATGAACCGCTGCGAGGTAAAGCCTTCATGGGCATGATCGTGGTGCGTCCGGTGCGGCATGGAGCGCGAAAGGCCCGCGTGCTGTTCGAACGGGTTCATGTCATAGACGTGGCCGGGGTTGACGGCCCCGAACTCCGTTTCCACCAGAACGGCCCGATGGTTCAGTCCGCGCAGCGTCTCGCGCAGGGCGGCCCGTTCGGCCTTGTCCGCCAGATCGCATTTGTTGAGCAGGATCGTGTCCGCCGCCGAGATCTGGTCGCGGGCGATTGGGTGGTTGGCCAGAAGAGCCGGGGCATTGGCCGCATCCACCAGAGTGGTGATGGACTCCAGGCGCACCAGGGGGCGCAGCGTGTCCAGTTCGTTGAGGATGTTGAACGGGTTGGCCAGCCCGGTGGCCTCCAGCACGATGACCTTGGGGGAGAACCGGGCCCTGAGCTGTCGTATGCCCTTGGAGAGGTTGCCCGCCAGGGTGCAGCATACGCACCCTTCGTCCAGCTCAACGATGGAATCGTCGCCTTCCAGCAGCTTCCCGTCCACGCCGGTCTGGCCGATCTCGTTCTGGATGATGGCCACCAACTCGTCGCGGGCCGCGTAGTACTCCAGCAGCTGGTTGAGGAATGTGGTTTTCCCCGAACCGAGAAAACCGCTGAGCACGATCAGGCCGGGGCGGGTGTCAAAGGCCGGGGCATAGGTTTGGTCAAGGGAGAGTTCCGGCATGTCGTGCGTCCTCCAGAACAGGGCGTCGTTCAGAGGGGCGGGCAGGTCGGCCCTTGACTCGGGGCCGGCGGAGACCTCACACTGCGCGAGCGGGAGAGAGGCCATGGCGGCCAGGGTTTCCCCGTCGCCCCAGCAGAGCAGGTCGTTGATCCTTTCTATGCCGTGGTCGAGGAGCGACAGCCTGCCGGTGCCGTCGAAGAGTATGGCGTTGTCAGGGGTCCTGCTGCGTCCCGCCCTGCACGGGGGCTCGTTCAGGCTGTTGGACACGGCAGCGGCCAGCACCAGAAGGCAATCCAGGGCGATCTCGTGGGCCGGGAAATCCTCCTCGGCCTCGCCGGGATGGATGACCCACCTGTCGTCCGGCGTTTTCACGCCGTCCCGGGCAATGCTCAATTTTCTGTTCAATGCGTCGCACTGCAGGATCAGCCCGTTTTCTTCGGGCGCGAGCGACGCGGTCAGGGCGCCCATGCGGAAGGGGGCCGCCCATTCGCCCATGGCCGTGAAACGGCGCACCGTTTCGAGATAATCCGGCTGGGCCGAGGCGTGATTGGCCGCCAGGGACATGGTCTCCAGCAGCGGTTCCCCCGCCGCCGGGAAATAGTGCACCCCGAGCCGGGCGTGCTGTCCCTGCCCGTCCCTCCAGGCGTGTTCCGTGGCCAGCCCGAAAACACCCGGCCTGGCGCGGATCTTCAATGTCCAGCCCTGTGCGCCCCGGGGACTCACGGCCATCCCCTTCCAGCCGACCAGCCGTTTGAATTCCTGGTGTTGGCAGGCCGCCAACAGGCAGTTGGCCAGCATTTCAGGCAGGTCGATCCGTCTGTTCAGGCTCCGTTGATTCGGCAGTACGGCTGTGAGTTGCATGGCGGGTCCTCGCTTGGGGCGGCCCGGCCCGCCGTGACGGCGGACCGGGCCTGATGGGGATGGGGGTTAGGTGAGGTGACTAACAACCGAAACTGATCTTGTCGCCATTGCCCAGGTAGTCCTTGGAGGCCGAACGGAAACGGGCGGTGCCGCGCACCACCGGATAACCGGCTTCGATGAACTTCTTGGCCGTCAGGTGGCCGGTGCAATGGTTGCAGCCGATGCGCTCGAAGCCCCATTGGCCGAGAGAGATGACAAGGTCGTCATATTTGGGATCCCAGTCCTCGAACGGCGAGATGTGCAGCCCACCGTAGATGCCGTAGAACCGGTCATTGTCGTATTTCAGGTTGGCCTGGGCGAAGTCGGCGAACTTGAGGATGCCCTGGTGGCAGCAGCCGGAGATGAGCAACAGCCCCTTGTCCTTGATGTTGAAGGCCAGGGAGGTCTCGCCGAACACGCGGTTGATGATGGGTACGTCGAACTTGAGCAGGGCCATGCCCGGGATGATCTCGGTGATCGGCTTGTCCACGATGGTCATGTCGCCCTTGTAGCCGCAGTCCTTGATGTACTGGAGGCCTTCCTTGTAGAAGCCGTCGTGCACGTAGAGAGGGATGCGGTTGTCGTATTTGACCGTGACCGGCAGGCCCCAGAAGTGGTCCCAGTGTTCGTGGGAGATGAACAGGGCCTCGATCTGCTGCTCCTCGAGCATCTTGTCGATGCCCTCGCGCTTGAAGCTGTCCTCCATCCACTCATAGGACCAGCCTGTGTCCAGGAGGTATTTGTGGACCGTTCCGTCCAGGTCTTCGACCTCCAGCAGGCAGGAGTAGCCGCCCGGGTTTTCCGGGTGCAAGGCCAGCTTCTTCTGAATCTCCCAGGCCTTTTTCAGGTCATTGGGCAGGAGCTCCTTGATGGAGCCGATGCCTTCCTCGTAGGAGCCCTTGGCCGAGCCCTTGCCGTTGGCGAACGGGGCCCAGTTCAGGGTGTACTGGTTGACCAGCAGGCCTCCGGCCTCGTGGATGTCGCCGATCAGATGGGCGTTGTTGAACCAACTCGTCTCCGAGATGTTCGTCACGCGCACGCTGCGGCAGGCGCCGAAGTCCTGCATCTTTCTTTCGATTTTGGGCAGGCGGTTGTATGCCGAGGAGGTGTAGGAATACAATCCCATGCCGGCGAATGCCCCGGCCACCAGGCCGGTGGCGGCTCCTTTCACGAAGTCGCGTCTGCTGATATTCTTTTTGTCGTTGCTCATAGTATTCTCCTTGTTCCCCGCTTAGTTGATAACGGTGAAGTTGGCGCCGATCCAGGGCAGGATGTTGATGATGGCGATGTACAACAGCACACCGACGCACAGCCCGATGAGCAGGCCCTTGGCCAGGCTAGGCGTCCATTTGACGTCGTGGGCCACGACCTCTTCCCGGGCTTCCGCGATCTCGGCTTCCGTCTTGGGCACGGCCTTCCAGCCCGGCCAGCCGTCCATGAACCAGACGTTGATCAGGAAGATGTTGATCAGCCAGATCATCGGGATCATCGGGAATTGCTGCGGATGGGAGAAGCCCTTCTGGGTTCCGAGGAACAGGTGGGAGGTCTTGTAGTAGACGATGTAGACCACGGCGGCCATGGCGGCGGTCAACAGCGTGCGGATGCAGACGTTGACCGGCCGGCTGAACTTGGTCGGCCAGTTGTTGCAGTAGAAGGTCAGGTACAGGGAGGGAACCAGCCAGAAGATGGCCATTTCTCCGACGTGCAGCCAGCGCCAGTCCGGGGCCATCAGACGGCGGGTGCCTCGGATGGTCTCGCCCCAGACCAGATCCTGGGCGTAGTACAGGAAGAAGCAGAGGCATACGGCAATGGCGATGATGCCGAAGAAGGATGCGGTCCTGCGCAGGGCGTCGTGCTTGATCAGGTTGAAGGGGTAGCGCTCCCAGATGGTCTCAAAGAGCCAGACCACCACGGTGCAGCACATGATCCAGGCGATGTGGAAGTTGCCGGAGACCGTGTGGGCGAAGTTTTCCCAGTAGGGCGGGCAGATGGCCGTGAATTTCTGCCAGGGGTAGAAGAGGATGGCCATGTGCGAGTGCATGGTCAGGAAGTAGACGATCATGCTCATGAAGAAGGTCACCACGGCGATGGTGATGCCCCGGGCGGGCTGATCCAGTTTCTGCCAGGGCGCGTTTTCGCAGGCCACCACCCAGCTCGGGGAAAGCCAGGAGGCGATGGCGGCGAACATCATGATCGCCTCGGCCGCGTATTCGATGGAGTAGAAGTCGGTGATGCCCATGGCTTCGAGCCGGGCCGGGTCGAAGTAGGCGATGCCGAAGTTGCCGAGGATCTCCACGAAGAAGCCCTTGATGAGAATGACCATGGCCGCCACGCTGACCAGGGTGAGCACCGTCCCCTTGATCAGGGGGTGCGTTTTCTTGAGCCAGGACCGGTTGAACGGCCAGAAATCGAAGATGTAGGCGACCCAGATGAAGAGGATGAGGAGCCAGCGGCAGACCATGTAGCCCACGTACGGGGTGTACATGCGCATCAGGCCGCGGGGATCCTGGAATATCCACCATGTGGCATAGAAAAAGGCAAAGATGACGATCGTGTTTACCAGCGCGGGGATCGGCCCGCTCCAGCGTTTGACCAGCTTCCGACTCTCAAGGTAGCTGACACTACTGTTGTCCATTTTACACTCCTGACCCAAGTTGGCCGGTCGGGGGTGATCGGTCCCCGAACTGCAACTCTGCTTGTTACAATGTTGTTGAGGGTGCGGATTTCGAAATCATTGTTTCCAGTTGTTCGAGGGTGACGGTAGCCGGATCGATGCCTTGGGCCATTGCGTGCAGGAACAGCTCGTTTTCCGTCAGAGGCGCGGTTTCTTCTTCTGAATGGGGCGCTTCTCGGCGTGCGAGCTCCCTTGCCTGGCTGCCGAAAGGCATCAAGCGGCCGAAAAATTCTCTTCTTTTCATGGCGTCGATCCGAAGGGTTGTTCTTGCGGGGGGAAATCAATACTCGGGCAATACCAGTCGACGCAGGGCCTGCATGCATTCCCGCGCAAGCTGCTCGGCCGTGTCCGCTTGGCCGCCCTTCAGGGCGTTGAAGAGCTCCACATGATAGGCGAACAGGGAGTCCACCTGCACCTCGGACAGGCCGCCTCCGCTGCACGAGAGGTTGGCCGAGGCCATGCCCAGTTCCTTGAGCAGCAGGATCAGGTAGTCGTTGGATGCGATCTCGGCCAGGACGAGGTAGAAGGATATGTAGCGGTTCCCGATGGTTGACGGGTCCGAGTTGACGATAGCCCGGCCGATGTTGACCGTGGCCTTCTCCAGCCTGGCCATGTCTGTGGCGGTGAGCTTGTCGGCCTGGGAGCGGACCAGCCCCGGGGCGATCATGCCCAATGCCTCGACCAACTGGCGGAAGGCCTCGGCATTCTTGCGGGAACGGAGGTTTTCCCAGTTGAGACGACCGTCCATGCTTCTCAGGTAGCAGCCGCTTTTTTCCCGAATCTCAAGGTAGCCCATGGATTCGAGATTGCAGAGCGCCTCGCGCACCGTGTTGCGGCTTGTCTCGAACATGGCGGCCAGTCTGCGTTCTCCGGGCAGCTTGTCGCCGACCGAAAAGGCGCCGCCCTTGAGCATGTCCACCATCCTGCGGCAAATAATGGGACGTTGTGTTGTCGTAGTCATATCTGGTCCAACCAGTTTGAGGTGCCTGACGTTTGAGTAACTATTCATCCTTGATCTACGGCCTGAAAATGGAGGTAGGCAAGGGGAAAGGCGAAATTTTTCGCCAAACTGGCCCAACCAGATTGGCCGGACTGAACGAAGGGGCGGAGAGTTGTTCAGTAATCGCCTGTAATTATGGGGTGAATTGGAGAAAAGCTGACTGATGGGGTGGGAGATTCGACAATTGCGTCAGCCGGTGTAACCGGACGGTGACAAAGGGGACGGGGGAATTGGTTGGGCCAGAATCAGCGTTTTTTGGCCAGGCAGCGTTCCAGGTTGGCGATGAATTCCTGGTGCAGTCCCTTGAGGGGGGCTTCCGAATCGGGATCGTAGCTGTCCGGCTCGGTCGAGCAGAAGATCAGCACGTAGGTGAGCCCGCTGTCCGTATAAAAGGGCTGGGCAAAGTAGGAGCGGATGCCGCGAGGGATGAACAGGGCCCAGTCGATGGCCTTGATGCTCTTGGATGTTTCCGCCACCACGTGATTGGGCTGGTTGAAGCGCAGGATGCTTTCCGCAATGGATCCCTCGTAGGGGTGGGCGAAATCCTCGGGGTCTTTGTCGAAGGGGGTGCCCACGCCGGTGACCGACACGACATTCTCGTCGATGAAGATGCGCGACAGCAGCAGGGCATTGGTGGGGGATTTCTCGGGCAGGGCCCGGAGCAGGGTCTTGAGCAGGGTCTTCACGGAGGCGCAGCGCCGCATGGATGCGCCGGAGAACCTGGGGGCCACGGTCTCGTTTCCCCTTACCGGCACGCCCTTGCATGCCGTGCAGTTGTTGTGGTGGGAAAGGGTTATCCAGAGGAGATTGTCCTCCTGCCGGGAAATGGCCTGAATCCGGGCGGCGCAGAGATGGCTTCGCCCCAGAGCGTCGGTGACGAGCAGATCCCCGTTCCAGTGGTCGGAAAAGATCAGCCCTTCGTAGACCTGGTAGAGGTCGGTGTCCGGATTGTCGCGCAGCAGATCCTGCAGGGTCAGTCGCGACAGGGTGTTGTCGTCGTAGCTCAGGAGTTGCCGGGCCGCCTGGTTGGCGAGATGAACGGTCCGGTCCATGAAGCGGACCAGCAGCACCGGTTGGTCCACCATGTCGATCTTGTCCGACAACTGGGGGCTCCCGGTGGCCTTCATGATGGTTTCCGCATGGTCGGAGATGTTCAGGAGAATCCCCAGGGAGCAACGGGGGTGGGCCGGGTCGGGCATGCCCATGAGTTTGTACCATTTTATCCGCCCGGTTTCCGTGCGTACCCGGAACGAGCAGGCCGTTCGCCTGCGGCTGCGGATCAGCTGATGGCTGTAGCGGAACTGCTCCCTGTCTTCGGGAACGATGACCTCTTGGGGAATCTGCGGATTCTGGAGCACGGCCCTGATTCTTTCCCCTTCGGGGGAGGCTGCGTGCTTGTTCAGGAATGTGATCTCGTTGCTGACGACATCGATACGCCAGACAATGCCGGGCAGTTCCTCGAAATAGTTGGCCAGGATTTTTTCCTCGGGATGGCTGTTCGGTTTTGAAGTGGAATCCGGCATGAATGTCCTCTGTGATGCGGCTTGGAGATGTGGTCGAGAGCCGACTCATAACGTGTTTTGAGAACGATTGGCAAATAGGCCGTGTTTGGCTGTACCACAACGCGCAGCATGCGGGAAGAACATGGGGGAGAGGGATGCGGCCGGCCCCCCCCCATGGAGGGCCGGCCGCACCGGCTAGTTCATGGAAACGATGATGTCGTGCAGTTGTTTGAAGGCGTCCCCGAGCTGATGCACGCTGTCGTCGGAGCGCGCCATGACCCGGTTGGTCTCCTCGGCCATGGCGCGCACCTCGGCGGCGGTCTTGGCGATCTGCTCGGTGGCGGCCGACTGCTGTTCCGTTGCCGTGGCGATGCCGGTGACCATGCCGCTGGTCACCTCGGCAAGCTCCGAGATCGCCTTGAAGGCGGAGTCCGTCTTCTGAACGTTCTGAACGCTGTTGGACACCTCGGCCTCCACATGGGTGATGGAGGCGTAGCATTGGCGCGTGTTGCCCTGGATGGCCTTGATGGCGCCGTCCACCTCGCCGGTGGCGTTGAGGGTCTTTTCCGCCAGTTTGCGCACCTCGTCGGCAACTATCGAGAAGCCGCGCCCGGCCTCGCCCGCCCGGGCCGCCTCGATGGCGGCGTTCAGAGCCAGCAGGTTGGTCTGGTCGGCGATGTCGTTGATGATCTTCATCACCTCCCCGATGGCGTCCGCCTGCTGCCCCAGCGTTTTCAGGTCCCGCTGGGTGGAGGATACGAGTTCCCTGACGGCGTGGATGGAGCTGATGGTCGCAGCGGCGACCATGACGCCGTTGTGAGCCTGCTCTCTGGTCCCGTCCGCGTTTTGCGCGGTATGGGACGCGTTGCGGGCTACCTCCTGGATGGTGGCGCTGAGTTCGTCGATGGCGGTCACGGTCTCCAGCAGACTGTCTTCCTGCTCGGATGTCAGTCTGCTGGAGTTGGTCACATCCTCCATCAAAAGCCCGATCTGTTTCTCGGTGGTCAGGGAAAGGCGTTCCGCTTCGGCGGCAGCCTCTTCGATCCGATCCTTCTGCGCCTCGATGGTCCGTTGCTGGGCTTTGATTTCGGTCACGTCGTTCCAGAAGGTGATGCCGCCGAGGACCTCTCCCTCGTCATCGCGAACCAGGACCACGTCGATGAGCATGTCAAAGGATTCGCCCCTGGGGTTGGTATAGGCGAAGGGCACCTTTTTCCGGGGCTGGCCGTCGTTGAAGACGTCCGTCAGGATGACATGGCGGCTGGGGTCGTCGAAAAAGAACCTGGCCACGGGCCAGCCCCGGAAGTCCTCGACGCGGCCGGTTCTTCCCGTGGTTCGGATCATGCTGTCGCTGCAGTTGATGACACCCAATTCCGTGTCCACCACGGCGAACGGGTTCTGAATCCCGCTCAGGATGCCCCGGAACAGTCCCATTTCCTTGCGCAGTTGCCCGATGATGCTTTCGGTCATGTTGCGCAGGCTCTGCGCCAGCACCCCGATTTCGTCGGAGCGGTCAAGGGTGAGGGTCGCCTCGAAGTCGCCCTGTTCAATGCTGCCGGCATAGGCCGCGACCCTGGAGAGGGGGCTGGTGACCAGCCACCGGGTCAGGCCGTAGAGCACCAGGGCGAGCATGAGGATCAGTCCGGCCCCGGCCCAACAGAGCTTGCGGAGGAACTCGTCGGCGCCCGCCTCTATTTCGGTTGTGGGTTTGGCCGCGGTCAGGAACCAGGCATGCAGAATGTTCGAGGCGGGGATGCCCACCCGCGCCGAGAGATAGCGGAACTCTTCGCCGGTCCCTGCCGAGGAGAAGAACTCGGTGTTCCCTTCGCTGATCTTCTGCAGGTATTGCGCATGGTTGCCGAGGTCCTTCTTCAGGATCAGGGAAGGGTCGCTGTGGGCGATGAATACGTTGCGGTCGTCGCTGAAAAAGACCTGTCCCCTTTTCCCGATGCGGCGTTTCTTGATGAACATGTCGGTGAAGTAGTCCATCTGCGGCGCGAGGATCACGGTGCCCACGTGTCTTCCATAGCGGCGCACCGGGACGGCTATGACGAAGATCGGATTGCCGCGCAACAGGCTCGGATAGACCTGGCTGATGAAATACTCCCTCCCCTCGCGCGAGGCCTTGATGAAGCTCATTTCCGTGCTGCATTTGCCGATGGTCTTGCCACCCACGGTGTCCACGAAGAAACCTCCGTCGCGGACCATGCGCGGCTCGCCGTTGACCGTGGTGTTCAGAGGTTCGCCGTTGGGTCTGTGCAGCGCCAGGGGGATGTTTTCATAGAAGCCGTATCGGTCATGGATGCTTTGCAGAAAGCGCTGCGCCTCGGCCACCTTGGACGGGTCTTCCGGATAGGAGCACGCCAAGACCACCGATTCGGTGCCGGCGATGAGCTTGGCCAAGTTCACCTGGCTGTTGATCCAGTCCGTCAGCGCCAGGGAGAGGGCCTGCAGGGTGGCCACGTTTTCCGCCCGGTCGGTCTTGAGCTCCTCCTGCACCTGATTCCTGTGCAGATAGGAGCCGAAAGCCAGGGCAAAAAGGACAAGTACGACAAGTACGCATCCTATATACCTGAACGCCAGATGGCGTGTAAAAAAGTTGTTGGATTGCATCCTCAGATAACTCCGGGTAAATATTGGTTTAGACGCCTCCCGCGGCCCATAGCATACTCTCGGCGGCGAGCCCGTCGGCCGGCCGATGTGGTCCAACCACATTACAGGGGGCTGCGCCGATTTCAGTATGCCTTTTGTCAGCCAACATACCCTTGAGGTGTCTCTCTCGACAAAAAACAACAGCTATTCCAAACAACTACAAGCGATAACCTTGAATGGAATTCAAGATGTCGCGGGTTCAATTCCCTCAGCTCCACCGCACGAAAAGGGTTCCAAGTGAATACTTGGAACCCTTTTCGTGTTTTGTGGCGGATTTCAGGAATATGTCCGCTCTGTGTCTGTCGCTTCCGACGTGACGCCGACCATGTTGCCGACCATGAAGTCCCCTTGCCTTTCACACCGCGTTTTCCCGGTACCGGGTAGCAGGCTGTGGGCCGCGAGAGGGATGGCGGGATCGCCTCCGGCTCGCATGGCCTCTGCTCAATGTGCGTTTCGGCTTGACATGGGGGCGGGCGGTTCTTGGAGACCTCGCTGCGTCAGCGGGAGCCACTCTCCGAGCTGGCCCGTTTGCGATATGCAATGCCGAGTTTGTCCATGCGGCTGCGCAGCGTGTGCGGGTTGATCTTCAGAATTTCGGCGGCGCCGCCCGGGCCGTGGATCTTGCCGTCGACGTTCTCCAGAACATAGTTGATATATTTCCGGTTGATCTCGTCCAGCGGAACGAGTTCGTCCAAAAGCTGCAAGGGCGCGGTGCGATCGGAGTTGGCCTGGGCTCCGGAACCGAGTTCCGGAAAGGTCAACGGTCCCTCGGGGTTGTTGATCATGGCCCGCTCGATCACGTTGGCGAGTTCGCGGACGTTGCCGGGCCAGCTGTACCCGAGCAAGACGTTGATTGCCCCGGGGGCAAGCGTCGGCGGCGCGATGTTCATGCTCGTCGAGCATTTTTTGATGAAGCTGTCGGTCAGCAGGGGGATGTCGCTTATCCGCTCGCGCAACGGGGGGATGATGATCGGAAAGACGCTCAACCTGTAATAGAGATCCGCCCGAAACCGGCCATCGGCAACCATGGCTTCCAGGTCGCAGTGCGTGGCCGCGATGACCCGCACGTCCACATGGCGTGTCGAAGAGCCGCCGATACGTTCGATTTCGCCGTTCTGCAGGACACGCAGCAGTTTCGCCTGTGCGCTCTGTGAGAGCTCGCCGACCTCGTCGAGAAACAGCGTGCCTCCGTCCGCGCGCTCTATGCGGCCGATATGGGTGAGGTGAGCCCCGGTGAAGGCCCCCTTTTCATGCCCGAACAGTTCGGTGTCCAGGAGACTCTCCGGGATGGCGCCGCAGTTGAGCCGGACAAACGCCCTGTCGCGGCGCGAGGATTGTTCCTGCAGCGCGGAAGCCACCACATCCTTGCCGGTGCCGGTTTCGCCGAGGATCAGCACCGGAGCGTTGGTGTTGCCCACCTGCTTGATGCGCCGGACCACATGCTGCATCCCGGCATGGGCGCCCACGATGTTCGTGGTGCTCCAGCTGCTCAGCCGCTCCTTGAGGATGCGGTTGTCCTCCATGAGCCGGTCCTTCATCTGCATGATCTCCCTGTGGTGCAAAGCGTTGGACACGGCGATGCCGAAGGTGGAATGCAGCATCTCGAAGAGCTCGGCGTGCTCCCAGGTGTAGCGGTCCGGCCCCTTCGCCAGGGCGACCACGTCGCAGATCCGCTCCTCCTCGATCTTAACCCGCATGATCATATGGGAGTATTCATGGGGGCCGAAGATGGGGACCAGGGCCTCCTGAACGAGAACGCTGATGGGGTCTTCTCTGAAGTTGTTGTATATTTTGAGATTCTCGTTCTGAAGCCACTCGGGTATGCCCCGGTACCTCTCCGGGATGGGGATGAGGATGTTCGAGGCCATCTTGAGCTTGCCGTTGGTGGTGGCGGCGATGCGCAGGGAGTTGAGGCTTCCCTCCCACAGATGGATGGACATGATATCCATGGGCATCATCGTCTGCATGAAGCGCAGGCATTTGGTCAGCGCATCCTCGATGATGAGCGAACTGGTGATGGCTTCCACGCCATTTCTGAAAAAGGTGTTCTTGTCCATTGGGGCTCCCTGTTCTGGTATTTCCCAATATCTACATTTTTTATGAAATACCACAACGAATTTCCCGTAAAATTCTGATATTTCCAATTTCTTGAAATTTCCTGAAATAATAGTTTAAATTTCAGCAAGTTGTGAATTGGCACGCCATTTGCCAAAAGCGTGACGGAACAAAGAACAATGCCCGAAGGCGAAAGCCTGCACGGCGGCAAAGGCCATATTGGGAGGTGTTTGCAATGGGAGTTGTTAGTCACTGGGGCGTCTTGCTGACAGTCCTGGCCTACGAAGTGATCGTGGTCGTGGGCATCGGAGCATTCATCAAGTCCAGGGAGCGCAAGAGCGAGGCCTGCGCGACCGGCGGATTCACCCTGGCCGGGCGCAGCCTTCCCTGGCCCGTGGTGGGGGTCACCCTGGCCCTGACCGTGCTGGGCACCCCGCATATCTTCGGCGTTCTGGAAATGACCTGGCACATCGGGGCGGTGAGCGTCTGGTTCGGGCTGGCCCACGTGGCCCTGCTGGTAGTGGCCTGCACCTCCACCGGTCTGTGGGCCCGCCGCCTGAACATCACGACCATGCCCGAGATGCTGTCGCTCATTTTCGGCGACACAGCCCGGCTGATGGTCAGTTGCGTGATGGCCGGCATGGTTTGGGGCATCCTGACCTTGGAGGCCCAGGGGTTGGGCATCATCATCTCCACCATCTCCGGCCTGCCCATTGCCCAGGGCGCCGTCATCGGCGGCATCATCGGCACCCTGTACGTGGTGCTCGCGGGCATGAAGGAGATCGGCTGGGTCAACCTCATCAACTGTTTCATCATGTATGTGGGGCTGATCCTGGCCTTCGTGTACATCTCCATGGGCATTCCCTTTGACGGGTGGGACGGCGTGGCCGCCGTCTACATGCAGCACGGCAACGAATTCATGCTCTCCACCCTGGGTACGCCCGATCTGCTGCTCACCTTCGCCCTGGGCACCGTGCTGGCCACCGTGACCTGTCACTCCGTGGCCCAGCAGCTCATCCAGCCCGCCCTGGCAGCCAAGAGCGAGGGGACCATCAAGAAAGCCCTCTGGCTGGCCGCACCCCTCAACGGCTTCTTCTGCGTCTTCGTGGTCTGCATCGGCCTGGCCGCCAAGATCGACCCCGGCGTCAGCGCCCTCGGGCCCAAGCTGGCCGGTCCGGCCATGTTCATGCGCTACCTGCCGCCGTGGCTCATCGCGCTGCTTTTCGCCACCTTCCTGGCGGCCGTGCTCTCCAGCTTTGCGGCGGCGGTGCTGGCCCCGGCCACCATCTTCACCATCGACATCTACAAGAACCTCTTCCGCCCCGACCTGTGCGAAAAGGAAGAGGCCTTCGTCACCCGCGCCGGGATCATCGTGCTCGCCGTGCTGGCCATCGTCGCGGCCGGGAACATGCCTCCCATCGTCAGCGCCATCAACTGGCTCTTCGCCTGGATCACCCCGGTGTTCTTCCTGATCATCTTCGGCCTGTTCTGGCGCCGCTCGGGAGCGGCTGCGGTCACGACCCTTCTGGTCAGCTGGATCATCAACATGCTCTGGAGCTTCACCGCGCTGCCCGTGGCCATGGGTATGGCCGACATCCCCAATGTCTACCCCACGCTGATCTCCAGCCTGGTGGTGTCCGTCGCCATGCTGTCGGTCGTGCGCACGGAGCGCGGGCTGTTCCTCAAGCGGGCTTAACCAGGAAACCAAGGAGGATATCACCATGTTGTTCTGGCACATATTTGGAGCCGTGGCCGTCTGCATCGTTGTTCTGGTCATCGGGGGGCTCGGCCTTTCCCGGATACTCGGCCGCAAATTCGCCTAACCACACAGCAAATCGGGAGACAAGGATGCTTGCCACGTATTGGATGATGATGGTCATGGGCGTGATGCTGATGTTCGGCGTCATTGGACTGGCGGGAACCATGCTCAAGGCGAAACGCCGGAAGTAGTTCGATGCGCCGTAAAACCGGACAAAGGATCTTGAAGGGGGACGGCTCAGCCCTGCCGGCCGCCCGGAGCGAAATTGCGCGTCGAGATGGCCTGCGCGGCCTCTTTGACCATGGTGATGATCTCCGGTTCGGGCCCCTGCAGATCCAGGCCGACGTCCATGGCCACCACGGCGCCGGCGGGGCGGCCGTCATAGCTGAAAAACGGGACGGCCACCGCATTGACGCCGAGTTGGGTCTCGCCGAGGTCCGTGGCGTAGCCTTTGCGGCGCACGCTCTTCAGTTCGGCCAGGAAACGGTCCGGGTCGGTGATGGTGTTGGGCGTGAAGGGAAACATTCTTTCGGAGAGAAGCCGGGCGAGTTCGTCCGGATGGACGTTGGCCAGGGTGGCCTTGGCGCCGGCCGCGGCATGCCAGGGCATGACATCGCCCAGGGCTCCGGCAAAAGACACGACGCGCAGCCCCTTGAGGGCGAAAAGCAGGATGTTCCGCATGCCGGAGAAGAGTTCGAGGGTGACGCCGCAACCGGTTTCTTCCCGAAGGCGCACCAGGTGGGGGCGGGCGCTCTCAAGCAGCGCTCCGGAACGCAGGGAATGCGTAAGGGATGCACCGAGGGCCAAGATGGCGCCCCCAAGGGAGACCCGGCTGCCGTCCAGCTCGTGACGCAGCATGCCGTATTCCACCAGGGTCTGGACCGTGCGATGCACCGTGGCCCGTTTGAGCCCCAGGGACCGGCTCAGCTCCTGGATGGTGGAAGGGCGGTTCTCGCTTTCGAAGAAGCGCAATATCTGCATTGCCTTGCCGATGGCGGTTTCTTTGCCTTCACTCATTGGTCCTCCTGTTCCAGTGGCTTCCGTGAAGGAGCGTGAGAAGTTGGTCGGAGTCGAAAGAATGTTGTCCATATAGTGGGCATATTGTTCGAATAGTGGACAAAAAACAATAAACATCTGTTGGTCGCCGGGCAACCGGCCGGTCCGGAAGCTTCCGGCGGCATATGGCCGACAAGAAACAAAGGGAGTGCGTATGCGGTATTCTCCGTCAATGGCCGAGAGCGTGGCCAAGGCGAAATTGAAGGCCGGGTTCCTGGCTCTGCCCACCGCGATCAAGGCGGCTGCAAAACGGAGCGAAGCGGTCAAGAAGCTCTTGCACAGCAAGAATTGCGTGGTTCAGATCGAACTGCGGGACAAGTCCTGGGGGCGCTGGTTCGCGTTCCAGGACGGACAGGTTACGTCCAAGAGCGGCGTGCACGCCGACCCCGACGGGACGCTGCTGTTCGACAGCGCCCGCGAGGCCGTGCGCCTGATGACCCCGTTCCCGGACTTCGACACCCGGATGCAGTTCATTCACATGGCCAAGAATTTCAAGACCGACTCGCGTGGCGACGACGAGGCGCTGATGTTCTTCTCCAAGCTGACCGCCGAGATCATCGACATCCAGTTCTCCAAGATCGGTACCCCGATGAAGGACGGCTCCATCCGGTATGTGAACAACACCAATGCGGGCCCGGTGTTCGTCTACGTGAAGGATGACAAGATCATCCGTATCACGCACATCGAATTTGATGAGACCGACGCCGACACCTGGACCATCAAGGCGCGCGGAAAGAGTTTCACTCCGCCCCGCAAGACCACGGTGACGTCCTACACCTCGGGCCTGAAGTCCACCATCTACTCGGACAAGCGGCTCCTCTACCCCATGAAGCGGGTGGACTTCGATCCCAACGGAGAGCGCAACCCCCAGAACCGGGGCATCTCCGGCTACGAGCGCATCTCCTGGGACGAGGCCGCGACGATCGTTGCCGACGAGATCAAGCGGGTCAAGAGGGTGCACGGCCCGGGAGCGATCATGAACGGCTCCGGCTCGCACCACACCTGGGGCAACCTGGGCTACTGGCTTTCCTGCCGCCGTCGCTTCTTCAACATTATCGGCTGCACCTATGTGGACCACAACCCCGACAGCTGGGAAGGCTGGTTCTGGGGCGCCGCCCACCACTGGGGCAACACCATCCGCAACGGCGCGCCGGATACGTATTCCACGGTGGAGGATCTGCTCAAGAACGCCGAGATGGTCGTGTTCTGGTCGAGCGACCCGGAGACCACCTCGGGCGTGTACGGGGCCCAGGAGGGCACCATCCGCCGCATGTGGGCCAAGGAGCTGGGCATTCCCTGCGTGCACATCGATCCGTTCTACAATCACACGGCCGCGCTGATGGGCGGCAAGTGGCTCGCGCCGCGCCCGGCCACCGGCAACGCCCTGGCCCTGGCCATCGCCTACGTCTGGATCACGGAAGACCTGTACGACAAGTGGTTCGTCGAGAACCGCACCACAGGCTTTGACCAGTGGCGCGAGTATGTGCTCGGCAACGAGGACGGCATTCCCAAGACTCCCGAGTGGCAGGAGGCCGAGTCCGCCATCCCCGCGCGCGAGGTGCGGGCCCTTGCCCGCCAATGGGGCTCCAGGCGGACCTACCTTTCCTGCGGCGGCATCCAGGGATTCGGTTCCGCCTGCCGCTGCGCCACCGGCGTGGAATGGGCACGCAGCATGGTCTACCTCATGGCCATGCAGGGCATCGGCAAACCCGGCGTCAACCTGGGCTGCCTGCAGCAGGGCACCCCGGTGGACACCCGCTTCTTCTTCCCCGGCTACTCCGAGGGCGGCCTCTCCGGCGACCTGGCGGGCACCGGCCTGATGATCAACATGTACCAGCGCATGCCGCAGCTGGTCACCATGAACACGGTCAAACAGAGCGTGCCGCGCCTGCAGATTCCCGAGGCCATCCTCAACGGCGAGACCACCGGGTACCCGACCGACCCGTCCACCATCCGCGGTCAGTTCTTCCCCATCCACTACCCCTCGCCCGGTCACTCCAAGGTCAAGCTCTACTGGAAGTACGGCGGGTCCCATTTCGGCACCATGTGCCAGACCAACCGCTACGCCGACATGTACCGCAGCCCCGAGCTGGAGTGCGTCATCAACCAGTCCATCTGGATGGAGGGCGAGGCGCAGTTCGCGGACATCATCCTGCCCGCGTGCACCAACTTCGAGCGTTGGGATATCGGCGAAACGGCCAACTGCAGCGGGTACATTCACCACAGCTTCACGCAGTGGAACCACCGCGTGATGACCATGCAGCACAAGTGCATCGAGCCGCTGGGTGAATCCAAGTCCGACTACGAGATCTTCGCCACCATCGCGGGTAAACTGGGCCTGGGAAGCTACTTCACCGAGAACAGCACCGAGCTGGACTGGTGCAAGCGCCTCTTCGACGCCACGGACCTGCCCCAGGTCATGTCCTGGAGGGAGTTCCTCAAGAAGGGATACTATGTGGTGCCCGCACCGTGCGAGGAACGCCGCGATCCGGTCTCCTGGAACTGGTTCTATGAGGGCCGCTCCAAGGACGTCCCCGAGGTCAACCCCTTGCCCGCCGATTACGCGGAGAAGTTCCGCGAAGGGCTCCAGACCCAGTCCGGAAAGATCGAATTCGTTTCGACCAGCCTGACGCAGTACGACCCCGACGACCCGGAACGGCCTCCCATGTCCAAGTACATTCCCGCCTGGGAGGGCCACCATTCCGAGGACTACAAGCGCTTTCCCCTGCAGCTGATCTCGCCGCACAACCGGTACAGCTTCCATACCATGCAGGACGGCAAGGACTCGTGGCTCAACGACATCAAGGACCACCGCGTCGAGGTGGACGGCTGGCACTACTGGATCGTCCGCCTCAACCCCGTCGACGCCAAGGCGCGCGGCATCGCCCACGGCGATCTGGTGGAGGCCTACAACGATCGCGGATCGGTCATCCTGTACGCCTACCTCACCGAGCGCGTCCCTGCGGGCACGGTGCATTCCTACGAATCGTCCGCTGTCTACGCGCCCATCGGCGAACCGGGCAAATCCCCGGATCGCGGCGGTTGCGTCAACATCCTCACGCCGAGCAGGCCCATGGTCAAGAAATCCCACTCCACGGCCAGCAACTCGTGCCTCATAGAAATCCGTAAATGGGAAGAATAACATGTCGCAATCCAATAACACCAACACTTCGCAGAAGTGGAACCTCATTGTTGATGTCGCGAAATGCGAGAATTGCAACAACTGCTACATGACCCTGCTGGACGAGTATGTGGGCAACCGGTTCCCGGGCTACAGCGAGCCCTGTCCCCGGCACGGCCACCACTGGATCCAGCTGGACACCCGGGAGCGGGGCTCCGGCTCCCTCATGGACGTGGCCTACCTGTTCACCACCTGCAACCAGTGCGACAACGCACCGTGCATGCAGGCGGCCAGGGACAAGGCCATCTACAAGCGCGCCGACGGGATCGTGATGATCGATCCCCGGAAGGCCCAGGGGCAGCGCGACCTCGTCAAGGCCTGTCCATACGGCCACATCTGGTGGAACGACGAGTTGGGCCTGCCGCAGAAGTGGTGCTGGGACGCGCATCTGCTCGACGCGGACTGGAAGGAGCCCCGTCCCGTATCGGTCTGCGCCACCGGGAGTCTCAAGGCCGTCAAATTGAGCGACTCCGAAATGAAGGGCCTTGCGGCAAAGGAGGAACTCCAGGTCCTGCATCCCGAGTACGGCACGCACCCCCGGATCTGGTACAAAAACCTCTTCCGCTACACGCAGGCCCATATTGCGGGCAGCGTGGCGCAGGTGGCCGACGAGGTCGAGGACGTCGTCGAGGGCGCCCAGGTCGCATTGACCCATGACGGCAAGGAAATCGGTTCCTGCCGGACCGACATGTTCGGCGACTTCAAGTTCGACGCCATCGAGCCGGATTCCGGCGAATATACGCTCAAGGTCTTGAGTGACGGCCGGGAAAAGGCGTTGAAGATCGTCATGGGCGCCAGCGTCAACGTGGGCGTCATCCTCCTATAAATTGTCGCTGCAATCGACCCATTGCATTCCCTACCCCACCCACAGGTCCGCTCTCTTCGGAGGGCGGGCCTCCGGGGGAGGGGGGACGGATGAGCGCATGGTTTGTCCGCAACAATAACATTTAGCCATAACATTACAGGATACGAAATGAGCAACGTAGCGAAAGGCCCTGATTCTCCGTACGCATGGTGGATGCTGGCGGTCGTGTTCTTCGTCGGTATCGCGGCCCCCATCAACCAGTTCAAGGTCCCCCCCATGATGCAGCAGCTCTGCACAAGCCTGGACATTTCCCTGTCCACGGCGGGCTGGCTCATGTCGGTCTTTTCCCTGGTGGCCATCTTCCTGGCCCTGCCCGCCGGATTCATCATCCGCAAGATTGGCATCCGTACTGCGGGAAGCATCGCCATGCTTTCCTTCGTGGTGGGGTCGGCCGTGGGCGTCTACGCCACGTCTCCGGTCATGATGCTCGTCGGCCGCGTGATCGAAGGTCTCGGCATGTGCCTCATCGCCATCGTCGGACCGGCGGCCATCTCCTACTGGTTTACCCCGGCCAAGCTCGGCACCGCCATGGGGCTCTGGGGAGCCTGGGTTCCCCTCGGCCTGGTCATCATGTTCAACGTCGCCCCGCAGATCGGCGCCGGCGACTGGCACCCGGTGTGGTGGGTCAGCACGGGCTACGCGGTCTTCGCCCTGATCCTTTTCGTGACCTGCTACCGCATGCCCAAGGGCGCGGACCGCAAGGACACGGGGCGCGAGCCTACCCTGCAGTCCATCTTCGCGAAGCTGAAGGTGCGGGACATCTGGCTGCTGGCCTTCGCTTTTCTCGCCCAGAACGTCTGCCAGATCACCATCAACTCCTTCATGCCCACGTTCATGGGAACGCACCTGGGAATGAGCCCGGCCAAGGCGGGTTTTACCGCCAGCCTGCTGATGCTCATCAGCATCGCTTCCGGCGCCCTGGCCGGTGTGTGGTCGGACAAGATCAATTCCCGCAAGAAGCCCATGCTGATCGCCCTGATTGCGCTGGCCCTGCTCATGCTCTGCCCCTTCTCGTTGCCCGCCGAATATATGACTGCCTACATGCTGACCCTCGGCGTGTTCATCGGCATCATCCCGACCTGCGTTTTCGCCGCCGGCCCCGAAATCATGGGCAAGCCCGAAGACGCGAGCATCGGCTTGAGCGTCGTTGCCGTCGGCCAGAACCTGGGCATGTTCTTCGGCCCCGGCATCTACGGCATGTTCATCGAGAATTATGGATGGACCACCGCGGGCTACCTGATCATTCCTGTCCTCGTGCTTGGCGTCATCGCCACCCTCATGATGCGAATCCGATAGTTGAGAAAAATGAATATCGAAAGCTATACGTTCGAGGAGTTCAAGGCTCTGGCCCGGAACTTCCATGGGTATGCGGCTCCCGGGCTGCTCATCGGTGGATACATGGTCGCCATGGCCAAGCGGAACATTCCGGAAGGGACGCTCTTCGAGGCCGTCGTGGAAACGACCAAGTGCTTGCCGGATGCCGTACAGCTGCTGACGCTGTGCAGCACCGGCAACAACTGGATGAAGGTGACGAATCTGGGCAGATATGCTGTCTCTCTTGGGGACAAGCATACAGGCGAGGGCGTGCGCGTCAGCATTGATCCGTCGAGGCTGGAGGACTTCCCCGAGATCCGGGACTGGTTCTTCAAACGCAGGCCCAAGAAGGACCAGGACGTCGCCCGCCTGGAGCGGGAGATCGAACAGGCCGGAGACACCATCTGCAGGATGGAGTCGGTGACGGTCAAACCCCGGTACCTGGGGCACAAGCCCATGGACGCCATCGGGGTCTGCCCGGTCTGCGGCGAGGCCTATCCCCTGTGCGACGGCCCCATCTGCCGGGGCTGCCAGGGCCAGGCCCCCTATGCCTCGACGCACTCCCCGGTGGCCGACAGCATGCCTGCGGGCTTGCGCGTGGTCCCGGTGGCCGAGGCCGTGGGGCAGGAGGCCGCCCACGACATGACGCGCATCGAACCCGGCCAGTTCAAGGGCCCGGAGTTCAAGGCGGGCCAGCGCCTGTCCATCGGCGATGTCTGCCGCCTGCAGCAGATGGGGCGCTTCCATGTGGCGGTCCGCGACCACTCGGCCACGGCCGAGGCCTCCTGGCAGGGCGTCCGGCACGAGAACGAGGTGGCCGAGTGTTTCGCCCGGGCCATGGCCGGTCCCGGTGTCGGCTACGCGCTGCCTCCCCACGAGGGCAAGATCGATTTCGCCGCCGACCGTGACGGCCTGCTCTGCGTGGACGCCGTGCGCATGGAGCGGTTCAATCTGGTGCCCGAAGTCATGGTCGCCTCGCGCCATGACGGGACAGTGGTCAAAAAGGGCAGCCGGTTCGCCGGGACCCGGGCCATCCCGCTTTTCCTGACCGAAGAGCGGATGCGGCAGGCCCTCGAGGTCCTCGGCGGTGAGCCGCTGTTTAGCGTGCTGCCGCTCAGGCAGGCCAAGGTCGGCATCCTGGTGACCGGCACCGAGGTCTTCCAGGGGATCATCGAGGACAAGTTCATCCCGGTGATCACCGCCAAGGCCGGTGCCTATTCCTGTTCCGTGGTCAAAAGCATCGTCGTTCCCGACGACAGGGAGATGATGCGGGCCGCCATTGCGGAAATCAGGGCCGCCGGTGCCGATCTCCTGGTCACCACCGGCGGCCTGTCGGTCGATTCGGACGACCTGACCCGGCAGGCATTGCTGGAGAATGGCCTGGCCGACGTCCTGCACGGCGTGCCGGTGCTGCCCGGGGCAATGAGCCTCATGGGGACGCTGCCTGCCGGGGTTGTCGGCGGCAGGGTTCAGGTCCTGGGCGTCCCGGCCTGCGCCCTGTACTTCAAGACCACGTTTCTCGACGTCATCCTGCCCAGGCTCCTGGCCGGGCGGGAAATAACCCGTGCCGAACTGGCCCGCATGGGCGAGGGCGGCTACTGCATGGCCTGCCACACCTGCACCTGGCCCAAATGCTGGTTCGGGAAATAGGAACGTGGCGACAACATTCAGTGTGTTCGCTGTATTCCATACGCTGCGAAGAACTGGAGAGGCCCCCCCGAGGCCATCGGCCTCAATACTCGGCCGCCCGCCGGGGGGGGAGAGAAAAAAGGCCCGGAAGCATGTCCTTCCGGGCCTTGTCTTGGTGGAGCGGGCGGGCGCCGGGACGCGGCGCAGACTGGATCAGTAGACCCACTTCACCTTGTAGACGGTGATGCTGGAGCTGCCCTTGTAGGTCCCGATGAGCTTGTCGCCCGAGTAGAGGGTGGCGACGCAGCCGATGACTTCGGGGCCCTGGTCACGGACCAGTTCAAACTTGATGTGCAGGTCGGCACCCTGGGGCAGCGTCATCTGGAACTTCACGCCGCAGGTCGAGGAGAACCCGCCGCCGCCCTGCATGAGATGGACGATGTAGGTCAGTTCCTCGCCAGCCGGGACCAGCTGGGAGAAGGTGGGGCTGTCGTTCTGCAGGATCTGCTGGCCGCCCCAGCTCTCGTCGGCGTTGCTGATGGTGAAGTAGCCGTTCTCAACGTTCACCAATGAGCGGTTGGGGGCGAAGTTGGTCACCTCCACCGTGACCCTGGCCGTGGGCCCGGAGGTGGGGGCGGTGATTTTTCCGACACAGCCGCAAAGCAGCGCCGCCAAAAGACATATCAGGAAAAGTCGGTGCAGTTTCATGCTTGGCTCCTTTGAATGCGGCCTCTTATAGCCGAACTCTGGGGGATGTCAAAGCGTTTGCGCCGGGGGCACCCGGCAGCGGCGCGGAAAGCGAACCGCGCCGAGACGGAAAGAACCGGAGGGAGGGATTCCCCCGGCGGGCGTCGCAATGCCCGTCGCCGGAGTCTGCCGTTCGCGGGCTTTACCCGGCGCTGTCATTGGTCCGGTCCGCTCCCCGTGGCCCTCGCCGCAAGAAACCGTTTCCGGCCATAGCTACGGAATCCGCTGCGATGCAGCGGTGTTCCGGTTGACGCAAACCGCCCGCTTAAAACACGCGCTTCCCAGCGACGCGGGGCCGCTTCCGATGCTCCGGGCAGCCGGGGCGAACCGTATTCTTCCCGACTTGCAGCCCGGCCATTGACACGGCTTGCATTTCAATGGCATTGGATAGTCAATTATGGACATCTTTAGGACGTGGCCGTAATCACCGTGTTGCCGAACGGTTCATGAAACATTTGCGTAACCGCTGGAAACTGATGAAAAAGAGACTCGCCCTTGTCGGTCCGTCCGACTCCGTGGAGATCATGCGGGAATCGATGAAACGGTTCTTTCCCGACGTGGCGTTCAAGGCCTACGTCCGGGAGCGCACCGAGGATGTCCACGAAGTTCTGGAGCAGAGCCAGAGCGAATGCGACGGCCTGCTCTTCTCCGGCATCGGCGTCCAGGAGGCGGCCAAGGCCACGGGCGTCCTGACAAAACCGTACACCCAGATCGAACGCGGCGCCTACAGCCTGATCCGCGCCTTTTCCGAAATACAGCGACGCGGCCTGTCCTTTGACCGCATCAGCATCGACGTCGTCACCCAGCAGGTGATTTCCGAGGTCATCCGCGAGTTCGGCATCCCCTTCGGCCAGGTGTACTCCATGCCCTTCACCACGCAGCACACCGAGCAGGAGTTCCTGGAGTGGCACCGCGAACTCCTGGAATCCGACAAGGTGGACCTGGCCATTTCCGGTTTCGGCTCGGTCTACCAGCAGCTGATCGGCCTGGGGTGCCCGGTGTTCCGCATGCTCCCCAGCTCCCTGCAGGTCCGCGACACCGTGGAGCACCTCCTGGGGGCCATCGCGGCCCGGGGACTGCGCTCCGCGGGCATCGCCATTCAGATCATCCGCCTGTTCCGCAACGAGGGGAACCCGATCAACCAGTATGACCGCATGCGGGATGAAGGGCTCTTCTTCCTGGAACTGCTCGATTATGTCCGCGCCATCCAGGGCAGCGTCTTCAACATCGGCAAACGCGAATACGCCATCTTTTCGACCCGGGGCGTCATCGAAAGCCCGGTGCATCTGGCCTTGTTCGGGGACATCCTGAACTGGAGCCGCAAGAACAACCTCAGGGTCTGCTCGGGCATCGGCATCGGCTCCACCGCGTTCGAGGCGGAAAAATCCGCCCGCACGGCTCTCTCCCACAGCCGGGAACGGCCTCATGGGGGCGTGTTCCTGGCCCACGACGATCAGATACGGGGCCCCCTGGGCGAGGAGGATGAGCTGCATTACCGCACCCGCATCGGGGACGACACCCTGCTGCGTATCGCCCGGGAAATCGGCGTCACCCCGAGCTACGTGGACCGCATCCGGGCCATCATGGACAAGACCGGGAAAAACACGTTCGATTCCGGAGACCTCGCCGCGTGCCTGGGGATCGGGGAGCGCAGCGCCCGGCGCGTGCTCAAGAAGCTTTTGGACAGCGGTCATGCGACGCTGGTGGGCAAGGAAAATTCGTATAGTGTCGGTCGTCCGAAAAACCTTGTTCAAATAAATATTTAGCTGCAATCGGCAGGGTATGACCATTTTCGGACATATTTATGACGTGACCTAAAATACAGGGCCGTCAACCATGGCAGACAACAGGAGGGCAGGGGAGAGAAGACAGGCAGTCGGCAACAACACCCGGATTGGGACGAGACGGTGCGCCGGCGCGGTCTGAATATTCAGGCGACGCCGGGAAACCACAGACGGTAACAGGTAAAGCGCAATCATTTCAACCATAGGAAACACTACATGTTAGACGCAATCAAAAACGTGAAGGTCCACCTGCTCGTGCTCGTGCTGGTGGCCGTATCCGAACTGGTGGGCATCATCCAATTCAACATCGGCCCCGGCAAGCTGGTCCTGCTGCCCATGCTCTACGCCGTCTTCATCGGCACCTTTCTGGGACCGAAATTCCTGAAGGTCGTCAAGGACAGGGACATGGACCATGCCAGCTGTCTGGTCGGCCTGACCCTCATGCTGCTCATGGCCCGCTACGGCACCCTCGTGGGGCCGAAGTTCTTCGAGATCCTCAAGGCCGGACCGGCCCTCATCCTGCAGGAATTCGGCAACATCGGCACCCTGGTCATCGGCATCCCCATCGCCGTGTTCCTGGGGCTGAAACGCGAATCCGTGGGCGCCGCCCACTCCATCGCCCGCGAGCCCAACGTCGCCCTGATCGGCGACATCTACGGTCTGGACTCCCCCGAGGGACGCGGTGTCATGGGCGTCTACATCTGCGGCACGGTCTTCGGCACCATCTTCTTCGGCCTGGCCGCCTCCTTCCTGAGCGTCTTGAACTGGTTCCACCCCTATGCCCTGGCCATGGCCTCGGGCGTCGGCTCGGCCAGCATGATGACCGCCACGGTCGGCAGCCTCTCGGCCATCTACCCGGACATGGCGGACAAGATCCAGGCCTTCGGCGTGGCCAGCAACACCTTGTCCGGATTGGACGGCGTGTACATGTCCATGTTCATCGCCCTGCCCCTGGCCAACAAGCTCTATAAAATCATGTACCGCATCAAGTTCGGCACCGCTCAGGAGGCTTAGTCATGAACAAGATAATCGAATCCGCAATCGTCCTGCTGATCGTCGCCGTCATCACCCTGGTGGGCAACCGCATCGGCTACGGCTTCGGCATCATCGAGGCCATGCCCGGCATGGCCGTGCTCGTGGGCGTCTGCATCCTCGGCATCCTGGCCAACAGGTACGTCTACAAGCTGCCCACGGTCCTGTACGTCATCACGTTCGGCATGATCATCACCATGCCCGGCGTCCCGGGCCACGAAGCCGTGGCCGCCTGGGTCTCCAAGGTCAACTTCCTGGCCCTGACCACCCCCATCCTGGCCTACGCGGGCATCGGCATCGGCAAGGACCTGCCCGCCCTGCAAAAGACCGGCTGGCGCATCGTCGTGGTCAGCCTGTTCGTCATGGCCGGAACGTACGTCGCTTCCGCCGGCATTGCCCAGGTCGTGCTCAAATCCCTCGGGGAGATCTAATGAATCTGAAGCCTGAAATCGCAGCGTGCTTCGATGAACTGCAAGACATGCGCAGGCACCTGCACACCTGCCCGGAGATCGGGCTGGATACGGTCGAGACCGTCGCCTTCGTGAAGGAGAAGCTCGACGGCTTTGGCATCGGTTACGAGGACATCGGCGTCAATTCCCTGCTGGCCAAGGTCGAAGGCCGCGGGCCGGGCAGGATCGTCGCCTTTCGCGGCGACATGGACGGCCTGGAGATCTCCGAGGCAACCGGGCTGCCCTATCGGTCCGAAAGGGCGGGGCGCATGCACGCCTGCGGCCACGACGGCCACACGACCACGCTGCTGGCCTTCGCCCGGTATCTGGCCGATCACCGCGACTTCGACGGCACCGTGCTCCTCCTCTTCCAGTCCGGCGAGGAGGGCTTCGGCGGCGCGCTCAAGATCATCGAGGACGGCCTGTTCGAAAAGTACGCCATCGACTGCATGTTCGGCCTGCACAACTGGCCGGGCTACGCGGCGGATCAGATCGTGGTGCACCCCGGCCCCAGCATGGCTTCGGAAGACCGCTTCGACCTGACCATCCGGGGGAAAAGCGGGCACGCCTCGGTGCCCCATCTCTGCGTGGAGCCCTTTGCGGCGGTGGCCGACTTCATCAAGGGCGCGCAGACGGTCATCCCGCGCAAGGTCTCGGCCCACGACAAGGCCGTCATCAGCATCACGCAGGTGCACGGCGGCAGCGCCTACAACATCATCCCGGACGAAGTGGTCCTGCGCGGCAACGTGCGCACCACGGACGGCGGCGTCCAGGACCTCATCGAGGAGTCCCTGGGTCGGCTGGCCGAGGGCGTGGCCGCCATGTACGGCGTGCAGACGTCCTTCGACTACCACCGGAAGCATCCGGTGCTGGCGAACTCCATGCCGGAACCGGCCGTCAGGGCCGCCGCCCGGGTCGTGGGCAAGGAGAACGTGCTCACCCACGAGCTCCCGGCCATGGGCAGCGAGGACTTCGCCTTCTACATGCAGCACACCAGGGGCTGTTTCGTGTGGGTCGGCAACGGCGCGGATTCGCCCGTGATCCACAACAGCAAATACGACTTCAACGACCAGGTCATCCTGGTGGGGGCCTCCTTCTTCGCAGAGCTCCTCGACGAGGTCATGCAGCGGTCCTGAGGCCGCCGACGGCCTCCGGCAAATCCCGCCAAACCCTAATACCCAAGGCCGCCCCGTCCCGCATTGTCCGGTGGCGGGGCGGCCTTATCCCGATCCGTACGGAGAAAGCATGGATTCCCTGAAAGAATTGTACAAAGTGGGCAACGGTCCCTCCAGCAGCCATACCATGGGACCGCAGAAAGCGGCCAAGGCCTTCATGCAACGCACGCCCGACGCCGTCCGCTACCGGGTGACCCTGCTCGGCAGCCTGGCGGCCACGGGCAGGGGGCACCTCACGGACTGGATCATCGAGCGGACGCTGGGGCTCGAGCGGACGGAAGTCCTCTGGAAACCGGAAGAGGTGCGCGCCTTCCATACCAACGGCATGGTCTTCGAGGCCCTGGACGGGCAGGGCGCCGTCGTGGAGACATGGGAAGTGTTCAGCGTGGGCGGCGGGACCATCGCCGAGGCCGACGCGCCGAATCGCGGGGCGGCTTCCCTGTACCCGCACACCACGCTGGCCGCCATCATGGGCTACTGCAAGGCCAACGGCATGGAGTTGTGGCAGTACGTCGAGGAACAGGAAGGCCCGGAACTGTGGCCGTTTCTGCGGGACATCTGGCAGGCCATGCTGGATTCCATTGCGCGCGGCCTCGAATGCACGGGGGTCCTGCCCGGCGCACTGCGCTATCCGCGCAAGGCCAATACGTTTTTCAAGAAGGCGAGGACCCAGTCCGGGCATCTGCGCAGCGTGGGCAAGACCTTTGCCTATGCCCTGGCCGTTTCCGAGGAGAACGCCTCTGGCGGAAAGGTCGTGACCGCCCCCACCTGCGGCTCGGCCGGGCTGATCCCCGCAGTGCTGCGCTCCCTGCAGGAGGACTACGGCCTGGAGGAGCGGGAGATACTGCGCGCCCTGGCCGTGGGCGGCCTGATCGGCAATCTGGTCAAGGAAAACGCCTCCATCTCCGGGGCCGAGGTCGGCTGCCAGGGGGAGATCGGCACGGCCTGCGCCATGGCCGGGGCCATCGCCGCCTATCTGTTCGGCGGCTCGCTCATGCAGATCGACTACGCGGCCGAGATGTCCCTGGAGCACCACCTGGGCATGACCTGCGATCCCGTGGGGGGCTATGTCCAGGTCCCCTGCATCGAGCGCAACGCCGTCTCGGCCATCCGGGCGATCAACGCCGCCGAGTACGCCCTCTTCACGGACGGCGAACACCGCATCAGCTTCGACCAGGTGGTCCAGACCATGGGAGAAACCGGCCGCGACCTGAAGTGCGGCTATCGCGAAACCTCCATGGCGGGCCTGGCGAAACACGGCCTCACGGACGCCTCCGGCAAGGGGTGCTAGCGGGAGGCCTGTTTTCTCAAGCCTGGACGCCTGGGCGCTCACACTCCTTGGGAAGTCCATCGGCGTGAACCGCAAGAGGACGGCGAAGGGCAATTCCCTCCGGCTCCACCATCGGAAGGCACAAAGGCCCGGAAGTTCGCTTCCGGGTCTTTTCTCGCGGGGGTAACAAAAAAATAAACAAATTAAATCGGGGGGATTGTCGGGGTTGACGAATTGGCCTACCTTGACAGGGACTCTCCACATGGAGAAGTAAGTGGACAGGATGGAGCCATTCAGCGTGTTGCGGACCCTGGTCGGGAAGCCGCTGCAACGGCTGCCCGGTACAGCCGGACGTCGGCCCGGGATCGACCGTGGAACACCCGCAGATCAACGAGGACAGGATATGAACGGCGAACAGGAACAGGTCAAAACGATTTTCATGGGCTACCACCCCCGGACGCATGACGGCAGTTCTCCGCAGTCACGGCCGTTGGGCGACTCCATTGCCATAAAGGACGCCTTCAACAAAAGGCAGGAAGAGGGAAACCTCCGGGCCGAGGTTGTCGAGATCGCCTATAGCGATCTCTGCGCCGTCGCCGTCGTGGATACGGCAATCGGCAAAGTCTGGCAGTACCTCTGATCCCCCCGAGTCCCTTCAAATCATCCCGGCAGCGGTCCCCCGCCTGCACGCTTGCCCCGTCCACGACGGCTTGAACGAGGGGCAGGCCCGGGCCGCTTCCGTCGGCGTCGCGGGCCGACGGCCCCCCCATAGCGCTTTTCCAATCGCCGGAAACGGGTAGGCCCCGCAGCAATTCCTGGTGCTGCGGGGCCTGGTCGTTATGCCTGCGTCTGATCGGGCAGGATGACGTTACGTCCTTATTGCAACAGGTTCGGAAGGAAGGTGATGATCGGCGGGCAGAAGGTCATCAGCAGCAGGGCCCCGAGCAGGGCGGCCAGGTAGGGCACCGAGGCCCGCATGACCTTTTCCAACGGGACCTTGGTGATGGCGCTGGCCACGAAGAGGTCCAGGCCCACCGGCGGCGTGATGCAGCCGATGGCCAGGTTGACGACCATCAGGACGCCGAAGAACAGCGGGTCGATGCCCAGCTTGGTTGCGACCGGCAGGAAGATCGGGGTCAGGATGACCACCGCCGCCGAGGCGTTGATGAGCGTGCCGATGAAGAGCAGCAGCAGGTTCATCATGATCAGGAACATGGCCGGCGAGTTGGTCAGGGAGACGATGTACTCGCCGATGTGGTGCGGGATCTCCAGGTTGGTCAGCATCCAGCCGAAGACCTTGGCCGCGCCGACGATGAACATGATCATGGTCGTGCCCATGACCGCCTGGAAGATGATCCTGGGGAAGTCCCTGAGGGTCAGTTCCCTGTAGATGAAGAACCCGACGAAGATGCCGTAGACCGCGGCCACTGCCGCCGCCTCGGTCGGGGTGAAGATGCCGCCGTAGATGCCGCCGATGATGATCACCGGGGTCATCAGGGCCCAGAAGGAGTCCTTGAACGCCTTGAGCAGGTTGACGAAGGAGAAGGACCCTTCGGCGGGGATGCCTTCCTTCTTGGCGATGAAGTAGCTGACCACGCACATGGTCAGCCCCATGAGCAGGCCGGGGACCAGGCCGCCGACGAACAGGTCGCCGATGGAGGACCCGGCGATGACGCCGTAGACCACCAGGGTGATGGACGGCGGGATGACGATGCCGACCGTGCCCCCCGAGGCGACGATGCCCGTGGCCAGTTCGCGGCGGTATCCCTTCTTCTCCATCTCGTCGACCATGGTCGAACCGATGGCCGCCGTGGTGGCGGCCGAGGAGCCGGAGATGGCCGCGAAGAACATGCCCGAGACCGCCACGACCTGCGCCAGCCCGCCGGTGAAGGAACCGACCAGGGCCTGGGAGAAGTTGACGAGCCGCTTGGTCACGCCGCCTGCGGACATGAACGAGCCCGCGAGCATGAAGAAGGGCACGGCCATGAACGAGAACGAGTCGATGCCCGAGTACATGACCTGGGTGATCATGACCTGCGGCATGTGCATGTAGTGATAGAGAATGACGGAAACCGAGAGGCCCAGGGCGTAGGCCACGGGCACTCCCAGGAACGTCAGGCCGAGAAAAGTACAGAGCAGAACAAGTTCCATGACGTCCTCCTAAGCCCGGTGTTCCCGGATTTTCTTGATGATCTTCACGGTGTCCTTGAACAGGTAGAGGAGCATCAGGAACGCGCTGATGGGAATGATGGAGTAGACGATACTCATCGAAATCCCGAGACCGGGGGCCGTCTGGAAGGTCATGACCGAGGTCATCTTGGCCCCCTGGACTAGCAGGAGCAGGGTGAAGGCGTAGCTGCACAGGTTGACGAACACCTCCAGCGCCAGCCCGGCGGCCGTGCCCTCCAGCTTGGAGGGCAGGAGCTGCACCGCGAGGTGCCCGCTCTCGCCCATGATCAGGGCGGAGCCGAGGAAGACGACCCAGACGAAGAGGAATCTGGCCAGCTCCTCGGTCCACTCGAAGGTGGTGCCGAAGATGTAGCGGTTGACGACCTGCATGAAGATCAGGCCGAGCATGACGGTCATGGACGCCACGGATATCCAGTAAAGGACCGAGCGCAATTTGTTGAACAACGCATCCATCGGGAAAACCTCCTGTGAAACGGGGCCGGAGAACGGCTCCGGCCCCGTCCCGATATGACTACTTGCGCAGCGCGTTGATCTTGTCGATGTTGTCCTGGCCCACGATCGGCGCGAATTCCTCGTACACCGGCCTGGTGGCTTCCATGAACACGTTGCGGTCGACCTCGGTGATCTTGATCTTGCCGGTCTCGGCGATGAGCTTCCAGTATTCCGCGTCCTTGTCAGCGGACAGCTTGCGCTGCCAGTCGATGGCTTCCCTGGCGGCGTCCTTGAGGATCTGCTGCTGCTCGGGGGTCAGCCTGGACCAGCTCATCATGGACATGACCAGCGGTTCCGGGGAGTAGGCGTGGGCGGTCAGGGAGGCGTATTTCTGGACCTCGAAGAACCGCTTGGTCCAGATGTGGGCGCTGGGGTTCTCCTGGCCGTCCACGGTGCCCTGCTGCATGGCGGAGTAGAGCTCGCCGAAGGCCATGGGGGTCGGGGAGGCGCCCAGCGACTTCATCATGGCGATGAAGATCTTGTTGGTCATGACGCGGATCTTGAGGCCCTTCATGTCGGCCGGGGTCTTGACCTCGCGCACGTTGTTGGTCAGGTGGCGGATGCCGTTCTCCATGTAGCCGAGCAGCTTGATGCCCTTGGGCTCCAGGGCCTTGCCGAGGTCCATGCCCACGGAGTCGAGGGAGCGGTAGGCGTGGGCGCGGTCCTGGAAGAGGAACGGCAGGTCGAAGATGGAAATCTGCGGCTGGAACTGGCCCAGAACGGCGGTTCCGACCAGGGCCATGTCCACGGTGCCGAAGATCAACCCCTCGATGAGGTCCTTCTGGCCGCCGAGCTGGGAGGAGGGGAAGACCTTGACGACGATGTCGCCGCCGGATTTCTCCTTGACCAGTTCGGCGAATTTCTCGGCGCCCTGGCCGTAGGGGTGGACGGGCTCGGCGATGTGGCCGAGCTTGAGCACGACCTGTCCGGCAAAAGCGGGAACGGAAAGGGCAACAGCCAACATGATCGCGCAGGCGATCGTCACGATACGTCTCATACATCCTCCTGCCAAAGGCAGTCTTAAGGTTAGAATGGAGTGCAACCCATCTGACTCGGTAGGATGTGCGTATGATAAAAACGGGAAGAAAACAGATTGACTGTTTAATGGGTATTCTTTCCCTAAAATGAATATTGGGCATTTTGTTCACGGGGGCGGGGGAAAGGACCGTCGCCCGGGCTGCCCTCGGCGGGAGGGGGCTTGCCGCGAGTCGGCTCAGTGCCGGAAATACCGGCGTTCGGGGCGGCCCACGGAGCCGTAGGCCACGTCCGGGAAGATGACCCCGATGGAGACGAGGTATTCGAGGTAGCGCCGGGCCGTGGATCGGCTCGCCCCGATGCGTTCGCCGATCTCCTCGGCGCTGGCCCCGTTCTCCAGGTCCCGGCCTTCGCCTTCGAACTCGGCCCTGACCTTTCTCAGGGTCAGGGCGTCGATGCCCTTGGGCAGGTCCCCGGCCGGGGGCTCGGACAGGGACAGGCTCGGGTTGAGGTTGCGCAGGCTGTCCACATCCCGCTGCTCCACCCGGCCGTCCGTGTGCAGCCTGGCGAAATACTCCCGGAACTTCTGCAGGCAGGCGGTGAACCTGTCCAGGATGACCGGCTTGATGATGTAGTCGAAGACGCCGCCGCGGAGGGCGTCCTTGAGCGGGCCCATCTCCTTGGTCGCCGTGATCAGGATGACGTCGGTCTCGATGCCCTGAGTGCGGATGTCGCGCAGCAGATCGAGGCTGGTGCCCTCCGGGAAATACAGGTCGAGCAGGATCAGGTCGGGCTTGCAGAGCTCGATCATGGCCTTGGCGTCCTCGAGCCCCTGGGCGATGCCGACGACCGAGAAGCCTTCCACCCGTTCGCAGAACCGGCGGTGGAGGTCCGCGATCCGCGAGTCATCCTCGACAATGACGACTTCGATATTCCTCATCTGACGATACACCTGGTTTTCGGAATGATGACGGAGAAGAGCGCCCCGCCGAACTCTCCCGGCGAGACGGAGATGAACCCGCCGAGTTCGTCCAGCCGCTGCTTGACCAGATACAGTCCCAGACCCCGCCTCGAGGTCCCCTTGGAGGAGATGCCCTTTTCGAAGATGACGTCCATCCGCTCCTCCGGGATGCCCGCGCCGGTGTCCTCCACCTCGAAGACGATGTCGTTGCCCAGGTCGGTGAAGGACAGGAAGACGTGCCGCCGGTCCTTGCCCTGCTCCAGGACGGCCTCGAAGGCGTTGTCCAGCAGGTTCCCGACGATGGTGACGATTTTTTCCTGTTTGATCCAATCCGGGACGTCCACCATGGAGCCTTCCAGGTCGATCTCGAAGGATATCTTGAGCTCCATGGCCCGGTTGAACTTGCCGAGCACGATGGCCGCGATGACCGGGTGCGGCACGGCCTTGTTCAGGAAGCGGATGATGTCCTCGTAGCCCGAGGACTCCCTGGTGACCAGTTCGAGCGCCTCCTGGTAGGCCTCGATCTGGATCAGCCCGGCGATGGTGTGCAGCTTGTTGGAGTACTCGTGGGTCTGCCCCCGCAGGAGCTCCGAGTACTCCTGGATGCTCGAAAGCTCGTGGGAGATCCGGTCCAGCTCGTCCTTGCGCCGGAAGCTGGCGACCAGCCCCTTGACCGCGTTGTCCTTCATGACCGGGACGATGTTGAAGATCAGCTCCTGGCCGTTGACCACCCGCTCCTGGTCGTGCTCGCTCTCCCCGGTGGTCAGGGCGTGCTTCAGCCTGGCGCAGGGGATGACGTCGTCGATGAGGTTGCCGACCAGCTCCGATGAGTTGAAGCAGGTGTAGGCCAGCGCGGCCTTGTTGGCTAGGCGTATCTCTCCCTTGTGGTCCGTGGCGATGACGCCTTCGCGGATGGTTTCGAGGACCGCGCCCCGTTCCAGGTAGAGGTTGGTGATCTCCGCCGGTTCGAGGTTGAGGGTGATCTTCTTGAGATGCCGGGTGATGCCCGCCGTGATGGCGAAGCCGACGAGCGTCAGGAGGGCGATGAAGAGCAGGGGGCGCTGCATGTGCTCTGCGATGCTCTTCTGGACGCTGGTGGTCAGGTAGCCGACCGAGACGAAGCCGATGACGGCTCCGTTCTTCGAAAAGATGGGGACGAACCCCCGGATGGAACGGCCCAGGGTCCCCACCGCCTCCGAGACGTAGGATTTGCCCTCGTTGATGACCGGGCCGGTGTCCCCGCCCACGAAGGTCTGGCCGACCCGCTCCCGGACGGAGTGGGAGTACCGCTTGTTGCGCACGTCGCCGACCACGATGTAGGCCGCGCCGGTCAGCGCGCGGATGCGCTCGGCCAGGGCCTGGATATTCCCCTGCGGGTCCGCGCGTTCCAGTTCCGTGGAGATCATCGGGATCTGGGCGATGGTCTGGGCGGTCTGCAGGGCGCGCTGGCCGATCTGCTCCCGGAGCATGGACGCGGTGAGGTCGGAGATCAGGAACCAGGTGATCGCGATCTGGATCAGCACGAGCCCCGCGACCATGTAGGCGAGGTAGTGCTGTATGGTCTTGGGTGCTATGGCGGCCAGGAGTCTGGATTTTCGCATGTCGGTCCTCGGCTGCGCGACCTCCGGACATACGGGGCGTTTCGCAACCGTGGGCAATGGCCGCGCAATTCACGCGGACCATAGCTTCTCCACGCCGATTCGTCATCCCTTTTGTCGGACGCGGTTTGGGCAGGGGGCTTCGGGGGCTATGGGGTTCGTGCCGCCGTCGAAGAACGGACCCGCCAGAGGCCGCCCGTGCGCAGGCCGAAGGGCTGTACGGGTTCGAAGGGCGACGGCGCGGTCCGGTACAGGCCGAGCAGCTGGAACAGTACGGAGCGCACGGTCGTCCTGTCGGTCACGGCCAGGAAGTCCGTCGTGTCGGAATAGGTGAGGTAGGGGGCGGACAGGGCGGCGAAATCGAATTGACCCGGTTCCTTCCCAGTCAGATCGAGGACGCTGCCGAATCCCGAGTACCCTTTGTCGACCATGACCTGCGGTACCACGACGGTCCCGGCGTCTTGGTCGTAGCGGAAATCGCCCTTGGCGAAGAGGTCCAGGTGGTTGGCCACAACCGACGGATTCTCGTCGAAGACGTGGGCGAAGGCATAGAGATAGCCCACCGTGGTGAAGACGCGCGCCGGGAGGCTCAGGGCCACGGACTGCCGCTCGTCCGTTCCTCCCGGCATGTGCTTCGCCGTGTATTCCGCAATATATTGCGGCCAGCCGTTTCCCCGCTGCGAGAGGTCCAATGAGGCCTGCTTGTGCTCCGAAAAATAGCGGATCCACCGTGCGGCGGCCTGCCGGTCGGGTTGCATGAGCGGGTACGCGGCAATGAAGCAGGTGGCGTCGGTCTGGGAGCCGCCGTCGAAATACACCGGCATGCCGGTCAAGAATCGGTAAAAGTAGCCGTAATCCCACCAGGTCCAGACGGTCGTCCCCGGCGGGAACGCCTGTTTGAGCTCTTCCGCCAGGGTGAAGTCCGCCGCCGAGAAATAGGCTTTCGGGACGTAGTGCGCGGCCCGGACGCCGACCGCGCCGAACAGGATCAGGCAGGCCGCTGCCAGGGAGCCGTACCGGCCGACCCGCTGCCGTAAGGGCGTGGTCCCGACGCGCGCGGCGATCCAGCGGCAGGCCTCCACGGCGAAATAGACCGCGAGCAGGGCTGCGGCCGGGACGAAAAACGGGATGAAGCGCCGGGAGAGCAGGGCGGCGACCCCGAAGGCGACGCCGGGCAGGAGCGGAAAGAGGCTTTTCCATCGGAAGCGCCACCCGTACAGGGCCGCGCCGAACAGGGGGAGCGGCAGCAGCCAGGCGCTCCCCAGGGTTCTGTCTCCGAGCTGGGCGAGCGTCAGCGGGTGCAGTTCCATGATGGCATCGCTCAGCAGCGAGCCTTCGGCCCCGCCGAAGGCCAGGGCGATGTGCGCGGCGACGTAGTCGTACCAGCCCGCAAAGGGCGACACCCGGGCCAGGGCAAGGGCGGCCGCGCAGCCGATCGCGGCCAGCAGCGCCAGCTTGCACGTCAGGTCCCCCCGTTGCCGGGGGCGGTACAGAAGATAGCAGCCGAGGAAGCTTACGGCGATGAAGGCGCCGGGCTTCCACCACAGCCACAGGAGGCCGAGCAGGGCCGCATACCCGGCCGCCCAGGCGAGGCGGCGGGACGCCGAGGTGGAGAACCGCATGACGCAGTAGAGCGAGGCGTACGCCAAGAACGGGGCCAGCGCGTCCGTATCCACCACGCCGACGTGGGTCCGGCCGATCCAGTAGGGCGACAGCAGAGCCAGCAGGGGGGCCAGGAAGACGACGGCCAGTCCCTTCGTTTCCATGGCCCAGGGCAGGACCGCCAGGAGTATGGACAGGCCGAGGACGGGGCCCAGTGGGGTTGCCGCCGCAAGCAGGGCCGGGATGTCGCTCCCGCCCAGGAAGGCCAGCAGTCGGGAGAGCAGCATGGACCCGGCCCACAGCCCGGACAGGGGCATTCCTTCGGCCGCGAACATCCGGGCGTGGTCGAGATGGTAGTAGCCGTCGTTGTTGGTGACCGCCAGCACGCCGTCCGCCCGGCAGCCCGCCGCCTGGAGCAGGGCGGCGTGGTGCCCGGCGAGCAGGTGGTTCAGGAGGATGCCCGCAGCCAGCATGCACAGTCCGGCCAGGACGGTCCCGTTGGGCGCGGTCCGCTTCATACTACCATAACCCGCTTTGGGCGAGGATGCCCGGCACGACATCCTGCCAGTCCCCAGTGTGGCCCATGCCGTCCACCGTGACGATCCGGACCTTGCCCGGGGCGTTCAGTTCGGCCGCGTAGTGCTCCGCGATGGACGGGGGCATGACCGAGTCGTCGCGGCTGACGATGTGCAGCTGCCGCACGGACCTGAGGGCGGTCTTGTCGGCCAGGGGGTCGAGTGAGTTGTGAAGCGGGGTGACGTTGTGCCACCGGGTCCAGAAGGGGTGATCGATGTTCCCGGCCACCGTGACGACCACATCCACGTCCTGACGGCGTTCGGCCAGCAGCAGCGCGACGCAGCCGCCTCCCGAATAGCCCAGCAGCTTGAGCCGGTCAGCGTGCGCCCGGGCCTTGGCCTGGTCGAGAAAGGCGTTCATCTCGGCGATGACGGGTTCGGAAAAACGGGCTGAGGTCCACAGCGGGGTGGTGCAGTTGCGGCGCTGTCCGCCCTCGACGTACTGGCAGGGGCGCGCAAGGTAGAGCACCGCGTCGTTGGTATCTTTTGCGGCCAGCATGAGTCCGACGGGCCGCTTCGGCGTGGGGTCGGAGGACGGGCGGTTCCACGTCCGCCAGGCCATGCCGTCGCCTTCGATGTAGACGCGCAACACGGGGCCCGTGCCCCGCTCGTAGCCGACCAGATCGAAATATGTACCGGAAAAAGAGACCGGGGCGAGGCCTGCGTTGCCCGCCAGCACGGCTGGATCGACCCGCCCGACGCACCCGGCCAGGAGCAGGGCGGTCAGTACCGCCGCGATCAGCGCGCGGACAAGGAGCGGTGCGGAGCACGCGGCCCGCGCCGGTACCAGGAGCGCTTCCCCGGCAATCCGGGCGCTGCCGGTCAAGGGAGTCCTCGAAGGGATCGTCCGCATATTCAGGGCAACTCCTTGTCGATTATCCACGGAATAAGGCGAGTGGGACGTTATGCGCCGCCGTCCTGCTTGTCCCCGTTATCCTCGAGGTCCGTGAGCCGCGCCTCGTAGGCGGCCATCTTTTGGGTCAGGAACCGTATCCTGGTTTCCTGGCGGGTCAGTTGGATGTCCATGGTGAGCAGCTTGATGAGCAGGATGCACAGGCTGACGATGATCAGCAAGATCGGCGGATAGTGCACGCCGAGCAGCCCGCCCAGCCAGTCGAGTATGGACGGGAAGACCCCGAACAGGATGATGCAGAATACTGCACCCAGCCAGAGCGCGGTCTGGTACACGCCGATGCGTTGCTTGCGGATCAGCCAGATGATCACGCTGCCGACGACGACGGCGATGCCCGTGGAAACTTCGTTAAAAAGCGTCATGCCCTTCCTGTTTGCGGGGGCTGGGCCCTCGCCCGGTTATCCAATCGACGAAAATCCAGATGAAAGTCTTCATCATATACCGTCCGACGTCCAGCCAGGAATCGAAGATCCTGGAATGGCCGTTGACCCGCTCGCCCATGCAGATGGGATATTCGCGGCAGGTCACCCCCCGGCGGCGCAGCAACAGCAGCACGCCGATGTCCTGGTAGTCGAGCAGTGTTCCCTCCCGGGACAGCAACGCGTCCAGGGCCTTGCGGTCATAGAGCCGGAACCCGGACGTCAGGTCCACGATCCCCAGGCGCGTCAGCCTTGCGAACAACCGCCACGCCAGTTTTCTAGCCCGGCTGCCCCGCTGCGGGCAACTGCCGATGAGCGTGTTGGCCCCTTCCCGCTCATAGGCCCGGATCAAGTCGGGGATGTATCGGGGCTCGTGTTGCCCGTCGCCGTCCATGGTGAGGAAATATCCGTGCTTCGCCTGTCGGGAAGCATGCCGCAGTCCGGCCTGGGCGGCCATCCAGGCCCCGGCAGTGTAGGGGAGCCTGAGAGTCGTGGCCCCGGCGGCGACGGCCCGTTCAAAGGTGTCGTCCCCGCTGTTGTCGTCAACCACGTAGACCACGCAGCCGAGTTGCCGGACCTGCTCCACCATCGAGCCGATCGTGGGGGCCTCGTTCAGGGCCGGGATGATGACGGCGACGTCGGAGGGGGAGATCATGGCCTTCTCCGCTACGGTTGAGGACAGGGGCTCAAGTAAAAAAAGGGCGGCAAAAGCCGCCCTTTCCTATCAGATTCGTTGGTCGGTGTGGCTAGAACTCGTAGCGGAGATAGAGTTGACCACGGTAAGCCTCGTAGTCCTTGCGGCCCATGCTGGCTCCGCCTTCAAGGCCCAGGGTCACATCGTTGCGGAGGTACCAGTTCGCGCCGAGAATTCCTTCGAACTCGTCGTAGTCGGAGCCGACCGGAGTCGAGGAGGTCTGGACGTCGTACATGTAGCGCAGCGCCGCGTAGGGCTCGAGCCCGAAGTCGTAGAGGTAGGCGGCCTTGGCTTCGCCGGTGATCTGACCCAGGTAGTTGTCCGGGTTGGCGATGTCGGTCCCGCCGCGGGAGAAGGACCCCATGTCGCCGTCGATGTACATGTAGCCCAGGCGGCCGCTCAGCGTCCATGCGTCGATGGTGTAGTTCTGGGTCAGTCCGATGCTGGTCAGCAGGCGGGTCGCATCATAATGGCCGGTATTGGTGCCGTCGCTGTCGGCGTAGCGGCTGGCGGTATAGCCGAAGGCGGCGTCGAGAATGGTGCTGTCGGTGAAGTTGTAGGCCAGGTAGGGCAGGACGGTCCATTCGTGGTCCGTCTTGAGGGAACCGTTGTCGGTGCCGTTGTTCCAGCCCTTCTTGTCGAGGTCCATGCTGCCGTAGCCGCCGGCGATACCGATCAGCAGATCGGAGGTGGCGCGCCAGTCAACGCCGACAAAGGCGCTGTAGTAATCGGCGTCGTAGCGGCCGCCGCTGGCGGAGCTGCTGAAATTGATGTAGGAGCCCATGCCCCAGATGCCGATGTTGGCGGCGGAGTCACCGGAAGCCAGGCCGAGTTCCTGGGCATCGGTGTTGAATTTGAAATTCCCGTTCTCGTCCAGTTTGGACACCTGGGTGGGTCTTACGCCCCGTGCACCGGCGCCCGCAACCGTGGCGATACGGCTCGTGACGGCGGTGACGGCCTGGGTGCCCGCAGTCCGGACAATATCGGTGTTGGTCTGTTCCTGGCCGTTTGTCTCGGCAAAAGCCGCAGGAGCGGCAAGCAGCACGATGGCGGCGATCAGCATAATCAAGCGGTTCATATCATCCTTCTCCAATTTTTGGTCATACGCCAAGCAGCCGTTCCGGCTTGCGCATGGTTGGCCGTCACTCCAATTGCACAAATTCCACAAACTCTACCGAAGCTGTCGAACGTGTCAACTATGATTAATAAAATCTTAAGAAATAGTCTGGGTTGGCTCCGGGTGGGCTGCTGCGGCTTGCCCCGGCATCCCCGTCGTTCCTGCACTTCGGTATCGTTGTCTGCATCCCTAACACACCGGGATAGGGCGTGTAAAGTTACCTGACGGTCCGTTCGACATTTTTTGTAATAAAATCTCAATGGAGGCAGTCGGGGGACCGCGTGCAGCCGGGGGCGCTCCGGGGCCGCAATCGGCGTAAAGAAGGGAGCCGGTTCTCCCGCCAAGCGGAAGAGGCGGTTTTCATCTCTCAAGTTGCCTCAGGCCGGTGTCTGGTGTACCCAAAATCAGACATGCGCATCCTCCACATCAGCAAGTTCGGCCACCCGGAGCGCGGTGGAATCGAGACCTTTGTCCGGGACCTGTCCGCCGAGCAGGCCCGGCGGGGCCACGAAGTCGCCGTGCTCTGCCACCAGGCGCGTCCCTGGATGCCGACGGATAATTCGATAGCCGACGGCGTATTCGCCGTGCGGGCGCGGATCCTGTGCAACCTGGGCTTTGCCCCGCTATCCCCTTCGTTTCCCCTGCTCCTGGGCCGTCTCGTCCGAGAAAGTAGGCCCGAGTTCATCCATCTGCACCTGCCCAACCCTGCGGTGTTGTTCTCGCTCTGGCTCCCCGCCCATATCCCTCTCATAATCCACTGGCACGCCGACGCGGACGGCCTGCCGGGGAGGCTGGCGCGCGCCGCCTATCCGATCTACCGGCTGTTCGAGCGCAAGAGCCTTTCCCTGGCGCGGCGGGTGGTCACCACATCCCCGCCGTACGCCGCGTCGAGCCGGGCCCTGGCCCAATGGCGGGACAAGTGCGTGGTGGTGCCCCTGGGTATCGACCCGGCCCGGTATCCGGAGGGCGCGGCCCTTCCCGAGGTGTCCGCGCCCCTGATTTTGAGCGTGGGCCGCTTCTCCTATTACAAGGGGTATGCAACCCTGGTCGAGGCGGCGAGGCTGGTTCCGGGGGCGCGATTCGTCGTCGTCGGCGACGGCCCGCTGCACGGGACCATCCGCGACATGGTTCGCGAATACGGCCTGGAGGATCGGGTCGAGTTGCCCGGAGAACTGGAGGACCGGGATCTTCGGGCGTTGCAGCGGCGGGCGGACGTGGCCTGCCTTCCCTCGGTGGACCGCGCCGAGGCCTTCGGCATGGTTCAGCTGGAAGCCATGCGCTACGGCGTGCCCCTGGTCAGTACCGCCATTCCGGGGTCCGGGGTCGACTGGGTCAACCGGGACGGCGTCACCGGCCTGGTCGTCCCGCCCGGAGACGCGGCCTCTCTGGCCGAGGCGCTGCAACGGCTGATCGACCACCCCCGCGAGCGGGCGGCCATGGGCGAGGCGGGCCGCCGCCGTCTGGACGCGGAGTTCACCATCGGGCGGGTGGCCACTGCCCTGGACGGCGTGTACCGGCAGGCGCAATCTTCCCCGCGTTCCGAGTGACGCGTTCCCGGCTTCCCGAAACTCCTTTTGCCCCCGGCCGGATCATGCCGCGCCCGAGACGATCTCGGTCTGGCCTTCCCGGTGCAGATTCTTGATGTCGCGCAGGGGCGGGGCGCCGAACTGGCGTTTGTATTCGCGGCTGAACTGCGACGGGCTCTCGTAGCCCACCTGCAGGGCCGCGGTGGTGGCGTCCCGGTTTTCGGACAGCATGAGCCGCCGGGCCTCGTGCAGCCTGAGCCATTTCTGGAATTGCAGGGGACTCATGGCCGTCATGGCCCGGAAATGATGGTGGAAGGTGGACACGCTCATGCCGGTTTCCCGGGCCAGTCCCTCCACCTTGAGCTGTTTGGCGTAGTTTTCCTTGAGCCAGCCAACGGCCCGGGCGACCTGCTGCCCGTGGCTCTCGGCCGTGGCGATCTGGCGCAGGCGCGGGCCGAGCTCGCCCATGAGCAGGCGGTAGAGAATCTCCTTGAGGATCAGCGGCGAGAGGATGGGGATGTCCTCCGGGGTGTCCAGGAGGTCGATCAGCCGCTGGAACCCGTCGAGCAGCGGCCCGGAGACCTCGCACACGGCCATGCCCCGGCCCGGCGGCCGGTTGCGGGGTGCGGGCAGGTTGCTGTCCACCATGAGCTGGGCCACCATGCGCAGGTCGATCTTCAGGACCAGGCTGAGGAGCGGGGCTTCCTTGCTCGCCTTGATGACGTTGGCCATGACCGGCAGGCCGACCGAGGTGATCAGCATGTGGTTCTCGTCGTAGACGTATTCCTCGTCCCCGAGCTGGACCCGCTTGGCGCCCTGGGCGACCAGGCAGATGCACGGTTCGTACATGGCGCTCTGCGGTTCGGTGGGGGTGTCGTACCGGACCAGCATCAACCCCGGAATGTCCGATATCAGACGGTTGTCCGTTCCCGTCCAGCGGTAGATCCGTTTCGCCAGGGCGCTCCGCGCCGCGCTGATGGTGTCTGTCGTCTTTGTGCTCACAGCGAGTCTCCTTTGCATGCATCCTTATCAGTTTGGCAACCCTCCGGACAAGGGACGGGGTGTCGCTTCCGTAGGATCGGGCAACAATGAAAGAGGATCGGTCTATTCTTGTCGGGGTCCCCGGCCCTATACAATGGGGGAAATCGGACCGCCTCGGGAACCCTCTGGTTGCGCCTGTGGCCGCGTGATTCGGCCCGGATTGCCTGTGCAAAGCATATGCGCATGAATTCGGCTTCGCGCAACCCCGTCCGATTTTCCGCGTAGCCGCCATGGGCGACGCGGCGAAGAGGGCGGTGGTCCCCGCAAAGGCCAGGCCACCGGCGGTGGCAACATCAAACGTAACGACACGTTCAATCATGCAATCGCATGGTTCAAGATTCCGGGCGCCGATCTTGCCGAATGCGCCGGGAGCGCATCGAATCCGCGGATGGCGGCCGGTGCCCGCGACGGGGACGGGCCGCACACCGCAAACCATAAGGAGCGTCGAATGTCCGAGGGTAAGTTTAGGGAAATATTCGAGCGGGGGCCCGAGAACATCGCCTACGCGCAGTACTTCGCGGGCCAGAGTTACCTGAATATCCTGTCCGGGGAAGGGGTTGTCATCGCCAACGTCACCTTCGAGCCGGGGTGCCGGAACAACTGGCACATCCACAAGGCGGACAAGGGCGGAGGACAGATCCTGCTCTGTACCGCCGGACGCGGCTGGTTCCAGGAATGGGGCAAGCCCGCCCGCAAGCTTGGTCCCGGCGACGTGGTCGCCATCCCGGCCGGGATGAAGCATTGGCACGGGGCCGCCGGAGACAGCTGGTTCTCGCACCTGGCCGTGGAGGTTCCCGGAGAAAACGGGAGCAACGAATGGCTGGACCCCGTTTCGGACGAGGAATACGCCGCGTTGGGTTAGGGACGGCCCGAAACCCGACCGGCGGCGCCCCCTGCGAGCGATCGACGGCCGGGGCGCGCGCGACCGTAATGTTCATATTCCATAAGGAGACAAGAGTGCTTTACAGAACAATGCCCAAGAACGGCGACAAACTGTCCGCCCTGGGGTTCGGGTGCATGCGCCTGCCCATGGTCGACGGCGTCATCGACGAGGACCGGGCCATCGCCCAGATCCGCAAGGCCATCGACGACGGGGTCACTTACCTGGACACCGCCTGGCCGTATCACGACGGGAAGAGCGAGCCGCTGCTCGGCAAGGCCCTGAAGGACGGCTATCGCGACAAGGTCAGGATCGCCACCAAGCTGCCCACCTGGCTGATCAAGAGCCGGGAGGACATGGACACCTATCTGAACGCCCAGCTGGAACGGCTCGGCACCGACCACATCGACTACTACCTGATCCACGCCCTGTCCGGGCCGTCCTGGAAGACCATCGAGGCGCTCGGGGCCAAGGACTTCCTGAACAAGGCCGTCAAGGACGGGCGCATCGTCAATCCCGGCTTCTCCTTCCACGGGTTGTCCGAGGATTTCCAGCCCATCGTCGACGCCTACCCTTGGGTCTTCTGCCAGATCCAGTACAACTTCCTGGACACCGACTTCCAGGCGGGCACCAAGGGGCTGGAATACGCGGCCTCCAAGGGGCTGGGCGTGGTCATCATGGAGCCCCTGCGTGGCGGCAACCTGGCCCTGCCGAAGCCGCCCCGGGCCATCGCCGACATCTGGGACCTGGCCGAGACCAAGCGGACTCCGGCCGAGTGGGCCCTGCGCTGGGTCTGGAACCACCCGGAGGTCACCGTGGTCCTGTCCGGCATGAACGACGAGGAGCACATTCGCCAGAATCTGGCCGTGGCCGCCCAGGCCGAATCGGACTCCCTGACCCGCGCGGAGCTGGACCTGATCAGGCGCGCGGCCGCCACCTACCGTAAGCTCATGCAGGTCGGCTGCACCGGCTGCGGCTACTGCTTAGCGTGCCCGGCGGGCGTCCAGATTCCCACCTGCTTCGACATGTTCAACAAGCTGCACATGTTCGGCAACGAGGCCGAGGCCAGACACATGTACAACGCCTTTGCCGCGGGCGCGGTCCTGCAGCGCGAACCCGGCTTCGCCTCCCAGTGCGTGGAGTGCGGGCAGTGCATGGAGAAGTGTCCGCAGTCCATCGAGATACCCGAGGTCCTCAAGCGGGTCGCCGCCGCCCTGGAATAACGGGCGCGGGCCGAGCCGCCGGACGCGTCCGGTCCGAACGGGGCCCGGGAGATTACTCCCGGGCCCTTTTGCGGCGTAGGCAAGGGGCCGTGCGTGTGCTATCGCATGGACGGAAGCCGCTTCCCGTTGCGGGAATGCGGGCAGATACGGAAAATGGGAGGGAACCCTGTGAAATATGCGGGATCATGCCTGTGCGGCAAGGTCGCCTTCGAGGTCGACGGAGAATTCGAGAATTTTTATTTGTGCCACTGCGAGCGCTGCCGCAAGGACACCGGGTCCGCCCATGCGGCCAACCTGTTTTCCTCCACGGCCACGTTGCGCTGGCTGCGCGGCGAGGATCTGGTGCGCCGGTTCGATTTCAACGGCACGGGGCACATAAAGGGCTTTTGCGCCGAGTGCGGGTCGGCCCTGCCGAACATCCAGATGGACGGGGCGCTCCTGGTGGTTCCGGCCGGGAGCCTCGACTGCGACGTGCCGATCCGGCCCGACGCGCATATCTTTTGCGCGAACAGGGCCAACTGGGACGACGGGCTGGAGAACCTGCCCCGGTTCGACCGGCTGCCGGACGGGGAGGCGTGAGGCCGACTCTTTCGACACCATTGATACGCAAAGGACTTCGGGCGGTTGCCCGAAGTCCTTTTATTGTGCCCGGTGGAGGTGTCCGGGAGCGCGTCCCGCCGTTATCGCCGCTTTGGGGCGGTCTTCATGCCCGTCAGGCGGCGGCCCGGTGGAGTTTCAGGGGCTCGGCCGGGTTCGGCGGCGCAAAGGTCTCGTCGATGCGGTGGGCGATGCGGCCCAGGAGATGGCGGTCGTGGCTGATGGCCAGCACGCCCACGCCGTGTTGCCGGGCCCAGTGCAAAACCGCGTCCCAGACCAGGGCCTGGGTGTTGGGGTCGAGCATGGCCGTCATCTCGTCGGCCAGGAGATAGCGGGTGTGCGGGGACATGATCCGGGCCAGGGCCAGCCGCTGGAGCTCGCCGCCGGACAGTTCGTGCGGATAGCGGCTGAGCCAGGCGGGCTCGATGTTCAGCCGGGCCAGGGTGCAGGCGTCCGGCCGCCACCCCTCGTTCAGGCTGTCGCCGAGCTTCCAGCGCGGGTTCATGGTCAGCTCCGGGTGTTGAAAAATGAGCTGCACCGGGCTGAAGGCGCGACGCGGCAGCGGCTGGCCGTCGCAGGTCACCGTGCCCTGTTGCGGGGCCAGGTGCCCGGCCAGAAGCTTGGCCAGAGTGGACTTGCCCCGGCCGCTGGGACCGGGCAGGCCGACCACCTCGCCGGGACGGACTTCGAAGGTCAGCCCCTCGATGATCCACGGGGTGGTCTCGTAGCGGAAGAACAGTTTGTCGCCCTTAAGCATGGCAGCACCTCACCTGTCCGCCGTTCACCGCGCGCAGCGGCTGGGACGCGCGGCAGTCCTCGCCCCGGTCGGCGCAGCGGTCGGCGTAGATGCACCCCTCCACCAGACGGTCCTCCATGGGCTGGTTCCCGCCGACGTAGCGGAAGCCTTGCTGGGGCAGGGCGTTCCACAGGGCGCGGGTATACGGGTGTCGGAGCCGCCCCCGTCCCGCGAAGTCCGAGGCCGGAGCCGTCTCCACCGTGGTCCCGGCGTAGATGACCGCCACCCGGTCCGCGATGGTCACGGCGGCGTCGATGTCGTGGGTGATGAGCATGATGCCCTTGCCGGCGTCGGCCAGCTCGCGCAGGTGGTCCAGGGACTGGCGGATGACCTCGGCGTCCAGGCCGGTGGTCGGCTCGTCCGCGATGAGCAGGTCCGCGTCGCCCGCCGTGGCCGTGGCCGTGAGCACGCGCCGGGCCATGCCGCCTGAGACCTGGAAGGGGTACATGGCCTTGACCCCGGCCTCCAGGCTGTAGCGGGCAAAGGCGCAGTCCGTGTTCCGGGCAGCGTCCAGGCAGCACTGGCCGCTCAGGCGCGAGGCCCGGTAGACCTGCCTGCCGACCCTGGCCAGCGGGTTGAGGTAGGCCACGGACTGGGGGATGAGGGCGATCCGCTTGCCGCGCAACCGTTTCACGGAGCGCGCGGTCACGGGTTCGCCCCGGAACAGGATGTCGCCGGTGTACCGGGCGTTGCCCGGCAGCAGGCCGAGGACCGCGTGGGCCAGCAGGCTCTTGCCCGACCCGCTGGAGCCGACCACGGCCACGATCTCGCCGGGGGCGATGTGCAGCGACAGGTCGCGCACCGGGTGCAGGGTGCGGCGCTGCCATCCCTTGTCGTAACGGCTGAATTCGATGGACAGGTTCCGGACCGACAGCATGGCTACTCCTGGCTGGTTTTGGGATCGGTGATGACGCGCAGGCCGTTGCCCAGCACGTCGAAGAGCTTGACCGTGACCAGCAGGGACAGGCCGGGCAGGATGGCCAGCCACCAGTAGCCGGTCGAGATGTGGCGCATGGACTCGGACAGCAGGATGCCGATGGACGGGTTGTGCGGCGACAGCCCGAAGCCGAGGAAGGTCAGTCCGGCCGCGTGCAGGATGGCGTGGGGGAAGAGCAGGATCAGCCCGATGGTGAACTGGGGCACGATGTGCGGGAGCATGTGCCTGCGCGCGATCCACCACGGGGAGCGGCCGAGCCTGCGCGCTACCATGACGTATTCCGCCTGCTTGAGTTGCAGGATTTCGGCCCGGATGATGCGCGCCAGCCGGGTCCAGTGGGACACGGCCACGGCGATGATCACCCCGGTGGCCCCGCCGCCGCAGGCGAAGGAGACCAGGATGAGCAGGACCAGGTGCGGGGTGGCCATGACCAGGTCGATGAGCGTGGTCACTACCGCGTCGGTCCGCTTGCCCATGGTCGCGGACAGGGTGCCGAGCACGGCCGAAACCACGGAGCTGACCGTGGCCGCCAGCAGGCCGATGCCCAGACTGCGGGTCAGCCCCTTGATGGTCCGCACGAGCATGTCGCGGCCCAGCCAGTCCGTGCCGAAGGGGTATTCCAGGCAGGGCGGCAGCTTCTTGTGCAGGAAATCCGTGGCCAGCCCGGCGTCGCCCATGAGCCGGGAGGCCGCCACCAGGACGGCGAAGTAGGCCAGGCACAGGCCCAGCACCCAGGCGGCGCGGCCCCGGCCGTCCAGCAGGCGGAGCCGTCCGGCGGCATGGCGAAGGCGTTCGGACAGGGTGGGGGTGGCGGTCAGGGTGGTCATCTGGCCTCCTCCGCGCCGATGCGGATGCGCGGGTCGAGCACGCCGTACAGGATGTCGGCGATGAGGTTGCCGGAAAAGACGAACACGGCGCTGAACAGGGTGATGCCGAGCAGCAGGGGCACGTCGCCCCGGATGCCCGCCTCCACCGTGGCCTTGCCCAGCCCCGGATAGGAAAAGACCTGTTCGGCCAGGACCGAGCCGCCGAACAGCTCGCCCAGGGAGGCGAACTGGAGGGTCACGGCGGGCAGGGCCACGTTGCGCACCGCGTGCCGCCAGGCCACGCCCCTCCGCGTTTCCCCCTGGGCCAGGGCGAACAGGGCGTACTCGCTGTTCATGGCGTCGATGGTCTTCTCGCGGGTGTGCAGGGCGATCTGGGCCACGCCGATGAGCGACAGGGTGGCCGCCGGGAGGATCAGATGGTGCAGCCGCTGCCACAGGGTGGCGTCGTCGGGCGACACGCCCAGCGGGGTGGCGCCGCAGATGGGCGTCCAGCCCAGGGAGACCGAGAACACGGCCAGCAGGACCAGCCCCATCCAGAAGGACGGGGTGGAGGCCAGGGTGTAGCTGTAGACGCGGATGGCGCGGTCCGCCAGGGAATTGCGGTTGGTCCCGGCCGTGACCCCGAGGACGAAGCCGAGCAGGCCGGACAGCAGCCAGGCCGAGGCCATCAGCCACAGCGAAGTGACGAACCGCTTGCCGATGACCGTGGTCACCGGCTCGTTGAAGATCATGGACTGGCCCAGGTCGCCCCGGAGCGCGTGGCCCGCCCAGATGACGAACCGCTCGGGCGCGGGCCGGTCCAGCCCCCAGCGCTCGGTGATGCGCTGCTCCTGCTCCCGGCTTATCTGCATGCGGTCGATGCCGATGTAGGCGTTCACCGGATCAACCGGCGACAGGGAGACCAGGGTGAAGGCCAGGACCGAGACCAGCGACAGGATCAGGGCCAAACGCCCGAGCTTGCCCAGGCAGAAAGATGGTGAAATGGCGTGCATGGCGGCTCGTTCCGATCCCGGGGCGCGGGCAGCCCGCGCCCCGGGGGATGGATGGTTAGTCTTTCCAGGTCCACTTCTGGATGTTGGCCGTCACGGGCCAGCCGTGGCCGTGGGGCTCCACCTGGGAGACGCCCACGTCCAGATGCTCGCTGACGAAGTAGGTGTGCTCCAGGTTGACCAGCCAGACCCAGGGCGCGTCGCCCCGGCTGTTGCTGCCGGTGGTGCCGTCCCACTGGGCCTTCTTCCACAGGGGCAGGGAGGCCTCGTAGCTCTCGGCCGCGACGGCGGCGTCCAGGTATTCGTCGACCTTGGCGTTCTTGTAGTATCCGGGATTGTTGAAGCCCTCGCCCGCATGGCGGCTCGAATACAGCTGGTAGACCTCGATGGGGTCGTGGGCGCCCCAGCCGAAGACGATGACCTCGGAGTGCATCAGGTGCTTGATCTCGTCCCAGCTGCGCTTGCCCTCGACCACGGCGTGGATGCCCACGGGCTTGAGCATGTCGGCCACGGCCAGGGCCAGATACTGGCGGATGGCTCGGTCGGCCGGGTAGATGACCGTGAACTCGGCCTTGACCCCGTCCTTCTCGACGATGCCGTCGCCGTCCGTGTCCTTCCAGCCAGCGTCGGCCAAAATCTTGCGCGCGGCCGCCGGGTCGGCGTCCTTGAAGACGTTCTCCGGATTGTCCCAGGGCAGGCCGTCGCAGGGGCCGTAAGCCGGGCGGCCGAATCCTTCGAGCACGCCCCTGACCAGCAGCTCGCGGTCGACGGCCACGTCGATGGCCTTGCGGACGGCAATGTCGGCGGTCACGTTGTTGCCGATGGGCGCGCCCTTGTCCGTGGTCTTGCCGGCGTCCGGCACGCAGGGGAACATGAGCCCCCGGTTGTCCACGCTCTTGACCGGATGGAGGACCATGCCGGGGATGGTCTGCACGGCCAGGGCCTGCGGGACCACGACCACGTCCACCTTGCCCGCCTTGGCCGCGGCAAAGGAGGTGTCCTCGTCGGTGAACAGGAAGACCAGCCGTTTGAAGTAGGGTTTTTTCCCGTAATAGTACGGGTTGATCTCGGCGATCATCTGCTGGCCCTCGTTCCATTCGACCATCCTGTACGGGCCGGAGCCCACGGGCCTGCGCGCGTAGCCCGGGCCGTGCAGGGCCTTGGGCACGATGCCCAGGCTGACCAGCCGGTTGATGAAGGTCGTGTCGCGCTTCTTGAGGGTGATGCGCACGGCGTATCTGCCGGTGGCCTCGGCCTTGTCCATGTTGATCAGGTCCACCTTGCCGCCCGCGTTGGCTGCGGTGTTGAAGGTGTAGGCCACGTCCTCGGCGGTCAGGTTCGAGCCGTCCGAGAATCTGGCGTCCTCACGGATGGTCACGTCCCAGGCCAGCCCGTCGTTGGACAGGGCGGCGGCCGTGGCCAGGTCGTTGACGATGTTCATGTTCTCGTCGCGCTTGAGCAGCGTGGACTGGAACAGCGGGTTGCCGTAGCGCCCCCAGCCCAGGGTGGGGTCGTAACCGTCGTCCGGCTCGCCCTTGACCGCCAGGGTGAGCGTGTCCTTGGCCAGGGCCGGGGCAGCGGCCAGGGTACACAGGACCAGCAGGCCCGCCAGTGCGGCCAGGACCAGCCTGCCCGCACGGCATTGGGTGAAAACGTGCATGAACTCCTCACTTTGAGTACGTGTTTCGAAAAAGATTGCGCCAAATAACACTAATTAGAAAAACGTGTCAATATTCATGCATGAAAACAGAAAAGATAAACGTGACAAGACAAGCCGGGACCGGCTGCCGCCTGTCCGGCGTCCGGCGGGAGCGTCCGCGCAATGAAAAGGCCCGGCCTGCGTCATGCAGGCCGGGCCTTTGTTGTGTGAGGCGGTACGCCGCGGTCCGGGGATCACTCGGGCTGGTCCGACGCCAGCTCGCTGATGGCCTTGAGGGTCTTGCCCCGGTCCTGGGCCAGCTTCTTCCACTTCCTCTTTTCCTTTTTCAGGGCCTCGACGGTGTGCAGGAGGTCCTGCACGGTGCGGGCGGGGTAGCCGTGCGTGGCGCGGCTGCCCCGGCGCAGTTCCTCGTCGTTGTGCTGCCGGATGGAGGCAAGCTGGTTGGCGTCGAGTATCATGGTCTTTCCGTCCGGTTAGGCGACGGGCTCGCAGGCGGGGTCGCAGGCCGATGTGCAGAAGCTCAGCTGCGAGTATTCCACGCGGTCCTTGTACTCTTCCTGCTTGCCCTTGTTCCAGCGGCCCACCGGGCGGTAGTAGCCGACCACTCGGGTATAGACCTCGGTCTCCTTGTCGCAGGTGGGGCAGTTGAAGTGCTCGCCGTAGATGTAGCCGTGGTCCTCGCAGACCGAGAAGGTCGGGGTGACCGAGATGTACGGGATCTTGGTCCTGCTCATGGCCTTGAGCAGGAAGTTCTTCACGCTCTCCTCGTCCGGGGCGGCCTCGCCCAGGAAGGTGTGGAAGACCGTGCCCCCGTTGTACAGCGTCTGCAGTTCGTTCTGGTGCTCCAGGGCGAAGAAGACGTCCGAGCTGATGCCCACGGGCAGCAGGGTGGAGTTGGTGTAGTACGGGGTCTGGTCGCCCGAGGTGTGGATGTCGGCGTACAGTTCCTTGTCGATCTTGGCCAGGCGGTAGCAGGTGCCTTCGCCGGGCGTGGCCTCGAGGTTGTACAGGTTGCCGGTCTGCTCCTGGAACTCGACCACGAGTCGGCGCAGGAGCTTGAGCACACGCTGCATGAGCCGGGAGCCGGACGGGGTGTCGAGCCCCTTGTGCAGCAGGTTCATGCAGGCCTCATGGCCGCCGATGAGTCCGATGGTCGAGAAGTGGCCCTTGAACCCGTTCTTGAGGTAGCGCCGGGAGAACGGGAACATGCCCGCGTCCAGGTTCTTCTGGACCACCTTGCGCTTGAACTCCAGGGACTCCGAGGCCAGCTTGGCGTACTCGGCGACCAGGTCCATGAAGTCCTCTTCGTTGTGGGCCAGGTAGGCCAGCTTGGGCAGGTTCAGGGTGACCACGCCGATGGAGCCGGTCAGGTCGCCCGCGCCGAACAGGCCGCCGGTCTTCTTGCGGATCTCGCGCAGGTCCATCTGCAGGCGGCAGCACATGGAGCGCACGTCCTCGGGGTTGAGGTCCGAGTTGATGAAGTTCTGGAAGTAGGGCGCGCCGTACTTGGCCGTCATCTTGAGCAGCAGTTTGCCTTCCTCGGACTCCCAGGGGAAGTCCTTGGTCACGTTGTACGTGGGGATGGGGAAGGAGAAGATGCGTCCGTCCGCGTCGCCCTCGAGCATGACCTCCAGGAAGGCGCGGTTGAACATGGCCATCTCCTCGGCGTACTCGCCGTAGGTGGAGTCCTGGAGGTGGCCGCCGATGATGACCGCCTCCTTGGCGATGTGCGCGGGCGGCACGAAGTCCAGGGTGAAGTTGGTGAACGGCGACTGCCCGCCCCAGCGCGACGTGGCGTTGAGGTTGTGCAGCAGCTTCTGGATCTGCTGTTTGACGTCGTAGTAACTCAGGCCGTCGTTGCGGATGAACGGGGCCAGGTAGGTGTCCACGTTGTTGAAGGCCTGGGCCCCGGCCCATTCGTTCTGCAGGGTGCCGAGGAAGTTGACCATCTGGCCGCAGGCCGCGTCGAAGTGCTTGGCCGGGTTGGACGAGCAGCGGTCGCGCAGGTTGAACCCTTCGAGCAGCAGGTCGCGCAGGGACCAGCCGGAGCAGTATCCGGCCAGGCCGAAGGACAGGTCGTGGATGTGGAAGTAGCCGTGGGTGTGCGCCAGGCGGACCTCCTCGGGGTACTTCTCAAGCATGTACCGGGCCTGGACCGAACCGGCCATGTGCAGGATCAGCCCCTGGAAGGAGTGGGTCATGTTGGAGTTTTCGTTGACCCGCCAATCCAGGTTGTCCAGATAGCCGTCGGTCACCTTGGCGATGTCCAGGAACGCCTCGTCCTGGGAGCGCAGCTCGCGCCGCTTTTCGCGGTAGATGATGTACCGTTCGGCCACCTTGTACAGGCGGGCCTCCATGAGGACCTCCTGGACCATGTCCTGAACCTGTTCCTGCTCGGGGATGTCCACATCCTTGAGCTTCTTGGCCACCTTGCCGGCCAGCCGGTCGGCCAGCAGCGGGTCTTTGATGCCGCTGCCCTTGAGGGCCTTGAAGATGGCGTTGCCGATGCGTTTGGTGGACCAGGTTTCGACGCAGCCGTCGCGTTTGAGAATCTTGCTGGGCATGTAAATCTCTTGCAGGCAATGCGGAGGGCCGGACGGCACCGGAGGTGCGGCCGCGGTGAAACTGCCTGCGCTGTCGCCGATGAACGGTCTCGCGGCGGAACCGCGAACCCGGCGACGGTTATCGTGTGTGCATCATTCTTGTCCGCATGCGGGTTCCGCGATCCGCATCCGGCAGGAAACGCTTCAGGTAGGTCTTCTGGCTCTCCCCGTCCGGCCCGCCTTCCCGCCTCGCGGCAGTGGCTGTCGGACCGGACCTTCATGGGGGATTACAGCGGCGGGACCGCTCCGGCTTCGCACCGGATTCCCTGTTATGGCCCGGGGGCCACCTGAAGGACATCGTGACGAGTTGGAAGCTATCGCAAGCCCGGAGAGACCGCAAGGCTCATTCGCCGGAATTTGTCCTCCCGGCTCAGCCCCCGAACTCCGGGAGGCCCGACAGGATGTCCAGGCAGACGTCTGCGTTGTTCAACGAATACAGATGGATGCCGGGTGCTCCCAGGTCCAGCAGTTCGCGGATCTGTCGTCGGGCGATCTCGATTCCCCTGCGCCGCACGGCCTCGTCGCCCCCGGCCCGGTCGGCCTCCTGGAGCTCCAGATAGAGCTTGAGCGGGATGTTCGCCCCGCACAGGGACAGGATGCGGTTCAGGGACGCCATGCTCAGGACCGGAAGGACGCCCGGCAGCACGGGATCGGTCACGCCCCGGGACGCCAGCCTGCGGACCAGGTCGCGGTAGCGGCGCACGTCGAAGAAGAGCTGGGTCACGGCGAAGTCCGAGCCCGCGTTGAACTTGTGGCAGGTCCAGCGCAGGTCGTCGTCGATGGACGGGGACTCGGGGTGGGCGTCGGGATAGCAGGCCGTGGCCACGCCCATTTCCGGCCAGCCCGCCTTGACGAACTCCACCAGATCCGAGGCGTGTCGGAAATCTTTCCATATCGCGTCCGGATCGCCGCCCGGCATGTCCCCGCGCAGGGCCAGGACGTCGCCGATGCCCGATTCCAGGAGCCGGTCCACGTACTCGGCGATGGACCGCTTCTCCGCGCCCACGCAGGTCAGGTGCGACATGACGGTCAGCCCGAACCGTCTGTGCATCTCGGCCACGATGTCGAGGGTGTTGTCCTGAAAGGACCCCCCGGCCCCGTAGGTCACGGAGGCGAACAGCGGGTCGAGCCCGGCCAGCCGCTCCACCAGGGAGAAGAAGCGCGGCCACTGTTCGCGCTCCTTGGGCGGAAAGAATTCGAGGGAGAGAAAGGGGCCGTTGTCCTGGAGGCGGTCGATGATCTTCATGGCGTATCCAACATGCTGGGGTTGAGGGGACGGTGCGCTTTCAATGCACACTGTTGCATTTAAATCCGTATATCAAGATTTATTGATATACGAAGACGTCTTCCCATGCAACCCCCTCCGAGACGAAGCATGCGACCCGTCTGTCCGGGCAGGGGCGGGGCGTTTTCGCGGCCGAATCCCCTTGCATGGGCGCAAAAAAAGCCCGGAAGACACTCTTCCGGGCCGGGATTTCGTGCGCAGTGCGCGGATGCCGGATTATCCGATCAATTCGCGGACCACCTTGAGGGCTGCCTCGTAGTCGGGCTCCTCGGTGATCTCCTTAAGGTATTGGACGTAGGCGATCTTGCCGTCCTTGCCCACCACGAAGACCGCGCGGGTCAGCAGGCGCAGTTCCTTGATCAGCGCGCCCCAGTTCTCGCCGAAGGAGGCCTGGGCGTGGTCGGACAGGGTCTGCACGGCCTCGATTCCGGCCGCGCCGCACCAGCGCGCCTGGGCAAAAGGCAGGTCCATGCTGACGGTCAGGATTTTCACGTCGTCGCCCAGGGCGGTCGCTTCAGTATTGAAGCGGCGCGTTTCCATGTCGCACACGGGGGTGTCCAAGGAGGGGACCGAGGCGATGACGAGCACCTTGCCGGAAAAGTCGGCCAGGGTGGCGGGCGACAGGTCGTTGGCGGTCACGGTGAAGTCGGGAGCGGTGTCGCCGACTTTGATCTCGGGGCCTATCAGGGTCAGCGGGTTGCCCTTAAACGTTATGATGCCGGTTCTTTCAACCATGATATAGCTCCTTTCACAATTGTGGGTTGGTCATTCTCATCTAAATAAGTATCCACAATGAAGTGTAAAGGCGCAACCAATAATTATTCTCGCTCTTTTCAGCCGGGTTGCCGCGGCCCGGAGCCTCGCCGTGATGCCGAGATAACCCGTTCATTATCGATAAAAAAATGGTCTTGGCCACCTCCTAGGGGTAAGCTCAATGCGATCATGCTCGAAACGACATAAATTGTAAGGGAGTTCGACAAAATGTCGAGTAAAATGACATTTCCTTACCCTTCTATGCCTCAAAATCCGCGTTTCACGGCAACGGCATGATTTGTGCAATACCGCGGCAGAATTAAACGGGGAATCAACGTGGGGGATAACTATGAAACGCTTTTTCGCCTTAGCTCTGTTCGTCATATGCCTGCTGCAGGCTCCGTTCGCCCTGGCTTACTCCGTGGCGTTCGAAGATAACGCGAACTATTGGGAAGGATTCGGGAACGACCGCTACACGTATGTTCGGGGCAGCGGATGGGTTGAGCAAGACAATCTCGACGTCATCGGGACGCCGGACCTGACCGGCGGGAATTTCGTTTATGAAGGCCACACCCTGGTCGGAATCGAATTGAATTATGCAAGTACCAGCTGGGAGGTTATGCCTGGCGATTGGTTCTTCGATCTGAATCAGGACAAGGTCTGGGATTATGTCCTTCATAATGAGATCAAGAAGAGCTGTTGGGGTGGGGTCAGCTATTCCTATCAGCTGTATTCCGTCAGCCTGGGGTACGGCGACAAGGCCTCCGAGGACTGGACCGATGAATACAAGAAGTCTTACTGGCCCTGGGGTTACGAAGGCCGGTATGGTCATCCTGTCCAGGCTCTCATTGGCGATGGCGCCGAGGGGGAGGTCGTGGATTTCTCCGGTTGGCAGTACTGGCGTGTCTCGGAGGATCACCCCGGCCTTTCGGTCTGGTCTGGTTTCAGCCTCGACCTTTCCCAATACTCCAACGACGCGTTCACCTACGGGTTCGCCATGACCTGCGGCAATGATGTGCTCTTCGGCGAATCCCTCGTTCCCGCTCCCGAGCCCTCCACCTTCCTGCTGCTCGGGTTCGGTGGCCTGGGGATGCTGTTCTACGCCCGCAAGAGAAGGCGTTCCCTCTGATTCTCACCATATCCTGGGTAACAACCAGCCGGGCAGTCTGCGGATTGCCCGGTTTTTTTGCGTCGCCGGGGGAAGCTCCCGGCGCGGATATCCGGCCCCGGCGCATGTTCCTGCGAGAATAAATCCGGTAAGTCTTGAAAAATCGGAAAAGGGGGGTATGCTGAAAGCGTGTCATTATGAGGCTTTTATCCGTGCGGCTTGTTCCTGTCCGGAAAAAACGGAAACGGGAGATTCCCCTATGGACAGAAAAAATGCGCCTATGTATAGAATGGCCAACTTTTGTCCGTTGTCCGTTTGAGAGCAGCCCGCACGTCTTGGACAAGGAATATTGGAGTGGAACCTTCCGTGGGTAAGATACTGCTGATTGATGACGATCCGTTTCAGTGCGCCGCCGTCGAGTCCATCATCAAGAAGATGGGCTACGACTGCCATTGCGTATACTCCGGGATCGAAGGACTGACGCTCCTCAGGAGCAGTCATTTCGATATCATCTTCCTGGATCTCAACCTGCACGAAGGAAGCGGGCTGAGCCATATTCCCCGTCTGACCGAACTCGATCCCGACGTGGACATCGTCATGCTCACCGGCGAGTCGGACACCGACTGCATCTCCCAGGCCTTTGCCGCCGGGGTCAAGGACTACCTGGTCAAGCCCATCAAGGAGGACCGCTTCCGCCAGGTCATCCAGAACCTGATGCAGCAGAAGACAGTCCAGAAAGAGCAGACCGACACTCTGGTCCGCGACGAGATCATCGGCGACAGCACCGCCCTCAACCAGTGCCTCGAGCGGCTGGCCATCTCCGCCAAGGGCACCGGCAACGTGCTCATCACCGGCGAGACCGGGACCGGCAAGGAACTCTTTGCCCGGGCGCTGCACAACAACAGCGACCGCAAGGACAAGCGGTACATCGTGGTGGACTGCACCAACCTCCCCTCGACCCTGGCCGAGAGCCTGTTGTTCGGCCATGCCAAGGGGTCCTTCACCGGAGCGGACCAGGACCGCAAGGGGTTGTTCCACCTGGCTCACGGGGGTACCCTGTTCCTGGATGAAATCGGCGACCTGGACCTGGGCATCCAGAAATCCCTGCTCCGCGTCCTGCAGGAGAAGACCTTCCGCCCGCTCAGTTCCAGCAAGGAAGTCTACAGTGATTTCAGGCTGGTGGCGGCCACCAACCGGAACCTCGAGGAGATGGTGGCCCGGGGCGAATTCCGCAGCGACCTCTATTACCGGCTCCAGAGCTTCATCATCGAGCTGCCGCCTCTGCGCGAGCGCAACGGCGACATCGAGATGCTGACCAGGCATTACCTGCCGACCCTTTGCAAGGAAAACGGCATGGAGGAGAAGGAGGTCGATCCCCAGTTCGTCGAGACCCTGCGGCTCTACGACTGGCCCGGCAACGTGCGCGAACTGGTCAACGTCCTGCACGTCTCCCTGCAAAAGGCGCGTTTCTCCAAGTACCTGAATATTTATCATCTTCCCCAGCAGTTGCGCATGCGCCGGGTGTTCCAGGACATGGGGGAAAACGACGAGCCGCAGCAGGGCGTCAACGTGGTGCCGGGCCTGTACTCGCTGCCCATGACGCCCGAGGAGTTCCCGATCATGAAGACGGCCCGGCAGGAGGCGGTGGACGCCATGGAGCAGGTCTACCTCCAGCGGCTGGTCCAGTTGAGCGATTCCTCCATCTCCACGGCCTGCAAGCTGTCCGGCCTTTCCCGCGCCCGGCTGTACGAGCTGCTGAGTAAGCACAACCTGTCCCTGAAAAACAACTGATGCCTTCCGGACGGCCGTTTTATTTTTATTGAACCGGATGTGTTGTCTGGCGCGAATTTTGCTTTAATTTTTTTATGTACAGCTACAAGATCAATAAGCGGATGCATGTTGCCGTGAAGGATGGCGCGGCGCTCACGGAGATCGTCAACCGGCTGGGGACGTTCGAACGGGGCGTCACGGCCGAAGACGGTCCGGATGCTCCAGAGAGACGGGGGGCTCCGCGCAGGCCCGTCATGATCCCTGGCCTTGTCCAGGTGCTGAAGTCCTGCGGAGAAATCATGGTCTTTCCCGTTCAGATCCGGAACATCTCCTGCCAAGGTATGCTGTTGGAATTCATGGATAAAGGGCATGTTTTTGCCGGTATGCTCAAGCAGATCGAAGGGTTGAGCGTGACCTTCCAGGTGGACGACTCCGTGGCGACCCTGGAATGTCTGCCCCGGCGCATCCTCCTCGACGACCCGGTTGAAGTGGGCGTCCAGGTCTCGGACGAGTCCGAGGACAATCCGCGCATCCAGCGTTTTCTCATGTAGTCCGCTCCGGTCCCGGTGGTCCCCGGGGATGCCCGCTCGGTGTACCCTACCAGGCGGTCCCGGGTGAGGCTTGGTCATTTTCCCGTCACATTTCCACGATATATGCCAGCTCCAGCGGCCGCACAGGCTGAAACGTCGTCATGATTGCGGGATGATGGCCTTTTCCTGTTTCGCTGTCGGATTGCCAGACACTTTGTAAGGGTTTTCCCGATGCCGGGTGACCAGGGGATGTTGCGGCCGGGTGGCGGGGGAGCCTTTTTTCCCTGGCGCAGGCAGGGTGAGGAAGCATAGTTCCATCGTATCATTCGACAATTCATGGTCGGATCAAGGCGTGGCGCGACCCCGGGTCCGCGTCGGGGCCGGCGTGACGGGAGGGTGACCCCCCGGTGACATATTCGGTATGTTTATTGCAAAAAATGGTGAATTGTTGCGGCATTGGAATGGGGCTCCGGGGGGAACCGCCCCACACACGGCACGATACGTCCTAAGGTAGTTGAAAAGATGTCTGAATCGGTGAAAGTATGCTTCGACATGGATAGTGAGAACTTTCAGGCACTTAAGCGCAAGGCCAAAGCGGAAGGGGTGGATTGTTCCCAGTATGTTTCGAGCATCGTCGAGGGGAGCCTGAAAGATTTCATCTGCCGTGACTGGACCATGAATGGCAAGGAGCGGAGGCGCTATGCCAGGGTGGATGTGTCACTTCCCGCGATATCATGCGTAAAGTTTTCCGACAGGGAGATGCGGAGTTATCCGGTCGTGGTGGACGACATTTCCCAGGGCGGATTGCGGATATCCTTCAAGGATATTCCCCCTGAATTGGCGGAAAAGTTGTCAACATCTTCATTTTTTGAGGTTTTCTTCACCCTGCCTCACCTCTCGCAGACCGTGTCGTTCTATTGTCGGCGGCTCCGCCACAAGGTGGACAGGGACGTGTCCATGGTCGGGGTGTTCGAAGGCTCCAACCCTGAGACGGTATCAACGGTGGACGCCATGATGCAGTATTATTCCGCATAGGCGTATTGCCGGTCCGTTACCGAACCGAATCGCGTCGCAGCGAAAATCCATGGCATTGCGCGGGGCCGGGCAGCCCTGCTAGGGCTTTGTTGGTTGGCGGCCGCCCTGGCGTGGCGGCTGCGCGGCCTTATGTCTTGCTTTCGCGATGCGCGTCGGGCGCGGCTTTTGGCCTGCGTGCGCGTCATCCCGCAGCGTTTTCAATCCCAAGGGAATGGGCTGCTTGGCCGCGCACACCACATGACGGCATGCGCGGACCACGCCCGCCCTCGGCCACCCTCCGCCATTCCGGGCCGGACGTCGCCGTCCGCCGGGATCACATGTTCGGAAATTCCGGACAGCAGCGGTGCCGGACCGTTCGGGGACGCGTCCGTTACCCGTCCGCGTCCCGGTATCCGTTGGGGTTCTTCGATTGCCAGTTCCAGGTGTCGCGGACCATGTCCTCGATGGTGTGGGTCGCCTCCCAGCCGAGCTCGATCCGGGCCTTGTCCGTGGAGGCGTAGTTGACGGCCACGTCTCCGGCCCGGCGGGCCACGACCTCGTAGGGGACGGGCACCTTGTTGATCCGTTCGAAGACGTGGACCAGTTCGAGCACGCTGCATCCCTTGCCCGTGCCCAGGTTGTGGATCATGTAGCCGGGCTCCTCCTCGAGCTTGCGCAGGGCGGCCACGTGGCCCCTCGCCAGGTCCACCACGTGGATGAAATCGCGCACGCCCGTGCCGTCCGGGGTGTCGTAGTCGTCGCCGTAGATGCTCAGCTTCTCGAGACGTCCCACGGCCACCTGGGCGATGTAGGGCATGAGGTTGTTGGGGATGTCCGCGGGGTCCTCGCCGATGAGCCCCGAGGGGTGCGCGCCCACCGGGTTGAAGTAGCGCAACACGGACATGTTCCAGCCCGGCTCTGCCGCATGCAGGTCCTTCAGGATTTCTTCGATGTACAATTTGGTGCGGCCGTACGGGCTGTAGGCGCTGGTCGGGGTCTCCTCGGTCAGGGGGAGCTTGTCGGACAGGCCGTAGACCGTGGCCGAGGAGCTGAAGACGATGTTCCTGCCTTTGCCCCGGCCCATGACCTTGCACAGGTTGATCAGGCTGAGCAGGTTGTTCTCGTAGTACATGAGCGGCTTTTGCACGGATTCGCCCACAGCCTTGTGCCCGGCGAAGTGGATGGCCGCGTCGATGGCTTCCTCGCGGAACAGGGCCTGAACCTCGTCGAGATTGCAGAAGTCCATGCGGTGCACCGGGATGGCGGTGCCCGTGATCCGTTCCACCCGCTCCATGGCCACGGGCGAGCTGTTGTTGAAGTTGTCCGCGCAGATCACGTCGTATCCGGCGCTCAGTAGCTCAATGCAGGTGTGGGTGCCGATGTACCCGGCACCTCCGGAGACCAATACCTTTTGTATTTTCATGGGATGTCCTTGTCTGCCCGGTCCGCCGTCCGAGCCGTGGTTTGAGCGTACACAGATTCAACGAATCCGGCCCGTTTGTCCAGCCCAAAGGGCGGTTGGAACGCTTCCGCGACGGCTCGCGTCCCCGAGGGGGATCATGTCCTGGAGGACTTGATGCTGGACAACCATGGTGATCTGACATAAGCCCGGAATTGCGCCGGATGCACCATCCGCCCTGGCGGCAATCCGCATTCATTGGATACCGGTTATCCCGCTCCACACGCCTGTTTCGGAGCGTTTCAACCCTATTTTCGGAGAAGAAAATGTCCCTGCAGAGCCTCAATCCGTTGACCGGCAAGATCACGAAGCAATTTGACGAATTCACCCCGGAACAGACCGCCGAGGCCGTGCGCGAGACGGCCGAGGGGTACGCGTCCTGGAAGAACACCGATTTCGCCCGCCGGGCCGAGTGCCTGCTCAGCCTGGCCGGGGTGCTCCGGGCCCGGGCCGACGAGTACGCGTCCATCATGGCCGAGGAAATGGGCAAGCCCGTGAGCTTCGGCCGGGCCGAAGCCCTCAAGTGCGCGGCGGTGTGCGAGTTCTACGCGAAAAACGGCGAGGCCATGCTCGCGTCCGAGCCGGTCTCCGGCTGCGGGCAGGAGGCCTACGTGGACTTCGCCCCCATGGGCACGGTCCTGGCGGTCATGCCGTGGAATTTCCCCTTCTGGCAGGTCCTGCGCGTGGCCGCGCCCACGCTCATGGCCGGGAATACCGTGGTCCTGAAGCACGCCTCCAACGTGCCCCAGTGCGCCCTGGCCATCGAGTCCGCCTTCCGCGAGTCCGCGTTCCCGGACAATGTCTTCCGCACCCTGCTCATCGGGGCGCGCCAGGTGGAGTCCGTGCTGGACGCCGACTCGGTCATCGGCGTGAGCCTGACCGGCAGCGAGGGGGCCGGGAGCAAGGTCGCTGCCGCGGCCGGGGCGCGTCTCAAGAAGTGCGTCATGGAGCTGGGCGGCAGCGACCCGTTCGTGGTCCTGGCCGACGCGGATGTGGCCAAGGCCGCCAAGGTCGGGGCCATGTCCCGCTGCGCCAACGCGGGGCAGACCTGCATCGCGGCCAAGCGGTTCATCGTGGCGGACGAGGTCTACGACGAGTTTCTGGCGGCCCTGGGCCGGGAGATGGACGCCCTCAAGATGGGCGACCCCATGGAAGAGGACACCGTGATCGGCCCCATGTCCTCCACCGGCCTGCGCGCCGACCTGCACAGCCAGGTGGAGCGCTGCACGGCGGCGGGCGGCAGGGTCGTCAAGGGCGGGGTCCTGCCCGAGGGCGACGCCGCCTTCTATCCCCCGACCATCATTGTGGACGCGCCCTTTGACGCCGAGGTCTGCCGCGAAGAGTTCTTCGGCCCCGTGGCCCTGGTCTTCCGGGCCGGGGACGAGGACCGCGCCGTGGCCATGGCCAACGACACCCCGTTCGGCCTGGGCGGCTCCGTGTGGACCGGGGACGGCGCGCGCGGCCTTGAACTGGCCCGGCGCATCGAGGCGGGCGAGGTGGTCGTCAACGGCCTGGTCCGCAGCGACCCGCTCATGCCGTTTGGCGGCATCCGCCGCTCCGGCTTCGGCCGCGAACTGTCCTCCTTCGGTATCCGCGAATTCGTGAACATTAAATCGGTTATCCGCGACTAGGCTTCACGCGCAATACGACAACAATAAGGCCCGGCCAGTTTCGACTGGCCGGGCCTTTGTTTTCGGTTGTCCAGCGGCGGAACGCCTAGGCGTTCTGGGAGTTCTGGGCGTTGATGACGAAGCCCTGATCGGCCAGGCCGGTGGAGGAGGGGGTGCCGGCGATGCGGGACAGGAAGGTGTTGCCCAGCTTCTCGATGTGGCTCTTGACGTTGTCGAAGTAGTTGAAGTGGGCCTGCTCCTCGTCGATGATGGTTTCGAACAGCTTTTCGCTGATGGAGTCGCCGTTCTCGCGGCAGACCAGCAGGAATTGGTTGTAGGCGTCGATGGTGTCGTCTTCCTCGGTGGAGTCGTAGCCGTAGATGACTTCGATCTTCTGGCCCCGTTCCACCTTCTTGGACTTCTTGTCCGTGGGCTCGCCGCCCAGCTCCTTGATCCGCTCGGCGAACTGCTCGGCATGGCGCATCTCGTCGATGGCGATCAGTTTCATGTTGGAGGCCAGTTCGCCGTAGTCCATGTCGTCCAGGTTGTAGTGCTGGTTCATGTACAGATGGATGGCCTGCAGCTCCATGGACCGGGCCTGGTTCAAGACCTCAATGACTTTCTCGCGCCGTTCTTCCTTGGTAGCCATGGTTCTCTCCTTTGCATCGCCGTGGCGGACCGCTCGCGTGCGGTTCGTCGGGATGTTGTTGTTATATTGTCCAAAAGTGATTACGCACGGTATCCATATATAGCGGGAATGGTAACTATCAGCCGGGTTCGCGTCAAGACGGTTCGGGAAAAATCGGGGCTGTCTTTCGGCGAAGGCTCCGGCTTGTTCCCGGTACCCGCAGATGGTATTGAACGGAGTGTGGCCGACGGCATCGCCCGCGCCCAACCTCAAGCCCGGAGACGACATGGACAGGATCAAGAATATAGCGGTGGTCGCCCACGACAACTGCAAGGACGAACTGCTCGATTTCATCGACTGCAACCGCGAGGCCCTGGCCCCGCACAGCCTGATCGCCACCGGGACCACCGGGCGGCTGGTGGAGGAGCTCCTGGACGAGGGCTGGAACGGTGGCGGGGAGCACAAGCGCGTCCGGCGGCTCAAGTCCGGTCCCCTGGGCGGCGACCAGCAGCTCGGGGCCATGATCAGCAACGGCGAGGTGGACATCCTGTTCTTTTTCTGGGACCCCATGGAGCCCCAGCCCCACGACGTGGACGTCAAGGCGTTGCTGCGCCTGGCCGTGCTCTACAACATCCCCACGGCCTCCAACCGCTCATCGGCCGAGTTTCTGATTTCGTCGACCTTCTTCAACCACGAGTTCTGCATCAAGCCGGGGCGCTATTTCGAATACGCCGACCGCGAGCTGAAGTAGGCGACGGCGGCTCCACCGCCGGAATCTGCTGCCGCATGACGGCAAAAAGGGCTCCCGGAATCATTCCGGGAGCCCTTATGTATCAGCTGTGCTTTTCTAACGGCTTAGAGGAAGGCGTACACGGCCATCAGCCCGGTGATGGACATGGTGATGGTGTACGGCAGGGCCAGCATGACCATTCTCCCGTAGGAGAGGCGGATGACCGGCGCGAGCGCGCTGGTCAGCAGGAACAGGAAGGCCGCCTGGCCGTTGGGGGTGGCCACGGACGGGATGTTGGTCCCGGTGTTGATGGCCACGGCCAGCTTGTCCAGGTGCTCCATGACTTCCTTGACTTGCATCGCCGCATCCTGGGGGAGCGTCGCGAGCACGTCGGCCCGCGCGATGTGGGGATCCGTCATCTTGTCCATGAGCGCCTGGCCGGTCATGCCGATATGGGGAATGGCGCCCAACATGTTGATGAAGTGCAGCTTGGTCTCGGAGATGTAGACCGTGGCCACAAAGACGTTGTCCGAGATGGAGGAGAGCAGGCCGTTGGCGACGTAGTAGGCCGCCAGCTGGTCCTGGCCCTTCAGGCTCAGAACGAATTCGATGATCGGGGCGAACAGTTCCTGGGAGTGGATGACCGCGACCACGGAGAAGAAGACCACCAGCAGGGCGGTGAAGGGCAGGGCCTCCTCGAAGGCGTGGCCGAGCTGATGCTCTTCGGTGATGCCGGTGAAGGCGGTCAGCAGGATGATGACCGACAGGCCGATGAGGCCGACGGCGCCCAGGTGGAAGGCCAGGGCGAGAACCAGCCAGATGCCGGTGAGGGCCTGGATGACCAGCTTGAGCTTGCCCTTCTGGCCCTGCTTCTCCTCCATCTGCACGGCGGTTTCCAGCAGGAAGGAGCGGATGTTGCCGGGCATCTGGTAGCCGTAGCCGAAGATGTGGAACTGCTCCACGGCCAGGCAGGTCAGCAGGCCGACCACCAGGACCGGCATGGTCACGGGCATGGCGTGCAGGAAGAAGGGCACGAAGTGCCAGCCCATCTCGCCGCCCACCAGCAGGTTCTGCGGCTCGCCCACCAGGGTGCACACGCCGCCGAGCGCGGTGCCGACCGCGCCGTGCATCATCAGGTTGCGCAAAAAGCCCCGGAACTCGAGCAGTTCCTCGCGGCTGGTATCCTTGACGCTTTCGTCGTTGACCAGGTCGTGGCTGTCCGCCGCGCCGATGCCGGACGCGAAGCGGTGGTAGACGTTGTAGAAGCCGAAGGCCACGGCCATGATGACCGCGGTCACGGTCAGGGCGTCCAGGAAGGCGGACAGGAAGGCGCCGGCCAGACAGAACAGCAGGGCGATGACCTTCTTGGAGCGGACGCGCACCAGGATGCGGGTGAAGGTGAACTGCAGGAAGTCCTTCATGAAGTAGATGCCCGCGACCATGAAGATCAGCAGCAGGATGACTTCGAAGTTTTTCAGGGCTTCGTGATACACGGTCTCGGGCGAGGTCATGCCCATGATCACGGCTTCCAGCGCCAGCAGGCCGCCTGCGGGCAGCGGGTAGCACTTGAGCGCCATGGCCAGGGTGAAGATGAATTCAGCGATAAGAGCCCATCCGGCTATGAACGTGCCGACCGTGAGAATGAGCACGGGGTTGAGCACGAGGAAGCCGATGATGGTCAGCTTGTACCATCCCGGGGCGTTCCCGAGAAATGTTTCGACAAAGGTTTTCGACAACGGTGTCTTCATTCGATTCTCTCCTTCAATACGGCGAAACGCCCCGAGCGGCCGTGTCGGCGAACAATGGTTCAGCCGGGCCGAGGCGTTGCGTCGATGAAAAAATCCTTTGCGGGCTAAGGGTTATAGGGGCCAGTTCCTCAATCACCAAAAAAGGGCGCCGGTAAGCACTACCGGCGCCCCGTCGGCGATTAGTAGAATAGCATCAAGGCGGATAGCATGACAACCATGTAGAGCACGGTCATCCCGGCGCCGCTCTTGACATAATCGATGGTGCGGTACCCGCCCGGACGCATGATCAACGCGTTGACCTGGTGGGTGGGCAGAACGAAGGTGTTGGACGCGGCCACGGCCACGGTCAGGGCGGCCACCCTGGGGTCCACGCCCGCATTGAGGGCCATGTTCATGGACAGCGGGACGAGGAGTACGGTGGCGCCCACGTTGGAGGCCACCAGGGTGAAGAAGGAGGTCAGGATGCCGATGACCGTGAGCAGGACCAGGGCGGACGGCGTGCCCAGGGCGGCCATGATGCTGTCCGCGATGAACTTGGCCGCGCCGGTGTTTTCAAAGGCCATGCCCAGCGGAATGAGCCCGCCGAGCAGGAAGACCGTCATCCAGTCCACGGACTGGTAGGCCTCGTCGATGGTCAGGACCTTGGTCAGGACCATGCCCAGCGCGCCGGTCAAAAGCGCGATGGACAGCTGCACGTGGAAGCCGAGGATCATGACCAGGGACACGGCCAGCCACATGAGGGCGATCTTGGCCTTGTCCGTGCGCAGCAGCTCGCCCTTGACGGTCTCGGTGAAGACCAGGTCGGGCAATCCCTTGAGCATGTGGAACATCTCCCAGCGGCCGTGCAGGAGCAGGGCGTCGCCGGATTCGATGATGATGTCCGAAAGCCCGCTGACGAAGATCTTTTCGCCCCGGAAGATGGCCAGGGGAGAGACCTGGAACCGTTCGCGGATGCGCAGTTCGGCGATGGTCTTGCCCATGAACTCGGAGCGGGGGGTGACGATGCCCTCCATGATGCCCGCGTTGTTCGGGGACAGTTCCTCGGCGAAGGTGGTCAGTTCGGGCCTGAGCTCCCAGCCGAGGTCCTCGGCCATATGCCCCGCGAACTCCTCCGGGCCCACGACCACGATCTGGTCGCCGGGCCGGATGATCTCGTCGGGCAGGGGCGCGAAGATGTGCTGCTTGCCGTTCTCCCGGCAGATGGCCACCAGGGTGCAGAAGTAGATGGGCCGCAGGTCCAGGGCCTTGAGCGAGCTGTCGTTCGTCCAGTCGGCGGGTACGGCCAGCTCGAACAGGGAGCCGACGTTGTTGTAGGTGCCGGTCAGGATCGAGGACATGGGGCCGGAGCTCTCGTCCTCGGACCTGGCGGGCAGGATGAACCGGCCGAGCAGGATGAAGTAGATCAGCGCGGCGGCGACGAGCAGCAGGCCCACCGGGGTCACGCTGAACAGGCCGAAGGCGTCGTACTTCTTGCCGCCCACGACCATCAGGTCGTTGAGCAGGATGAGCGGGCTGGAGCCGACCAGGGTCAGGCAGCCGCCGATGATGGCGCAGAAGCCCATGGGCATGAGCAGGCGGCCGACGGGCACGCCGGTCTGGTTGCCGATGCGCTTGGCCGCGGGCAGGAACAGGGCCGCGGCCCCGATGTTCTGCATGAAGCCCGATATGATGGCCACGGTGCCCGCAATGAGCGTCATGATCCGCGATTCGCTCTTGCCGGCGAAGCGCAGGATGACCCTGGCCATGGAGTTCATGACGCCGGTCTTGTCCAGCCCGGCGCCGATGATGATGACTGCGATGATGGAAACGACGGCGTTGCTGCTCAGTCCGCTGATGGCCTGTTTAGGAGTGACCAGGCCAAGCAGGGGCAGGAGCACCATCATGATGATGCCGACCACGTCCACGCGGACCCATTCGAAGATGAAGAGGAGTACGGCGAATACGAGAACGGCCAGAACCGTTATGATCTCTGGGGTCATTTTGCGTCCTTGGGAAACGTGAGGTTTCTACGTTGCGGGCGTGGTTATTTCGCCCGCAACGTAGCTCGGGTGTACACGGGAATGCTGCTCCTGTTCTTGCAGACGGCTGCGGAGTCGTCCATGACGTAACGGAAGCTGGGGTCCTTTTCGTGCATCCGGGCGACGATGGCGTTCTCGTCCCCCTGCTGGATCTCGTGCCGGAAGGTCAGGCCCGCGTTGGCCGCCTTGGCGTTGAAGTATTCGATGTTGCGCTCTGCCTGGCTGCGGAACCCGTCGAAGTCCCTGCCGGACTCGTCGATGTTCAGGGCCACCAGGGAGCTGCGGGTCTTGCAGGCCATGTCCACGGCGTAGTCCGCGATGCCGCGGGAAAACTCCTGGCCCTTGCAGACGATGAGAATCTTGCACTGTTGCTTTTCGCCGCAGACACACTCGGCGGCCGCCGTGGCGGCGGCAGGCGCGGGGGTGACGGTTTCGCGGCGGGTTCCGGTGATACGCTTGAAAAATGCCTTCATCGAAGAGCCTCCCGATTTCTCCAATAAATGATTCTCATGGCAGACAACCCACGTGCCCACACTGCACGTGTTGCAGTTCGCCGCGGCCTGTGCCGCATAATGCCTGTCCACCACTCGCTTGACTGAGTTGAAGAGGGCCATGTCATACTCCTTGCTGCAGGTTTGGAGATTGCTTTTTCGCCCCTGTATCCAGGCTTGTGAATCAAAACACATGCCAAGCGCGGAAACTCTGTTAACCATCTGAAAAATAAGGGATACTCAAAAAACGAACCTTGTAGTGGCACTCAGTATGATGCTATTTGCAACGCTGGGCCATGGGTTTTAAGCGAGAAAATGGCTATATGGCGCGATCCGGTTGTTTTCGATGGTGATGCATGATGCAACGGTGCGGCGGCCGAAAGACGGAAGCGGGGACTTGAGGCGGGAAAAGGGCTTCTTTTCCCATGAATTGATTTGGGTCGCGGTGCGGTGCGTGCGGTTTGAAAAGCAGGTATGCCATTGGGTTATGGTCCGCTTTGCAAGAAAAACAGCCCTCGGAAAAAGTCGGCCCGATCCGGGGCGGGGCGAAAATGGCCGATGTTGCGCATTGCAACCTTAACAAGTTCAAAGTAGCGTGATAGGTAACTATTATAGGGCAATATGACTTCAACGCTTGTGAAAAGGAGATGTATCTCCTTCCAGCAGGTCAGCAGGAGGCAACGGTCATGGGTTGGTTCGGCAAACGTAGGTCTTCCATTCCCAGTGAAGCGGCGCCCGCAGCGGCGGAAACGCCCGCATCGCGGCCATTGCCGCCCCCTGCATCGGCCCACGACTCCCTGCGCGGACAGGTGGAATCCGCCGGTCTTCCCCCCGAGATACTGGACGCTGCCAGGGCCGAGTGCGACCGCATGGACAATCTGGACCCGGCCTCGCCTGAGTACGCCATCAGTTTGAATTTCCTGGAAGTCGTCCTTTCCCTGCCGTGGAACACGGCCACCCGCGACAATCTGGACATCACCCGGGCCGAGGAAGTGCTGAGTGCCCGCCATTACGGATTGCAACGGGTCAAGGACCGCATCCTCGAGTTTCTGGCCGTAAAAAGCCTGTGCGCCCGGCGCAATCCGCGCATCCTGCTGGTGGACGACGAGCTCATCGCCCGCGAGAATCTGACCATCGTGTTCCAGGCCGACGGCTACGAGGTGGAGGCCGTGGGCAACGGGCTGGAGGCGGTCGCGGCCATGGAGCGCGAACCGGCCAACATCGTGGTCTCGGATCTCAAGATGGAGGGCATGGACGGCATGGAGCTGCTCCAGGTCCTGCGCAAACGCTGGCCCGACACCAAGGTCATCATGATCACCGGTTATGCAACGGTGAAGACCGCCGTGGACGCCATGCGCCGGGGCGCGGACCAGTACCTGGGCAAGCCGGTCAACCTGACCAAGCTGCGCCAGTACGTGGCCGAGCTGTGGGAGCAGAGCCTGCGGGCCCGGCACCTGCGCGGCTTCGTGCTCTGCTTCACCGGCCCTCCGGGCATGGGCAAGACCTCCATCGGCAAGGCCATCGCCGAGGCGTTGGGGCGCAAGTTCATGCGCCTGTCCCTGGCCGGGCTGCGCGACGAGGCCGAGCTGCGCGGGCACCGGCGAACCTACGTGGGGGCCATGCCCGGCCGGATCATCCAGGGGCTGCGCAAGGTCGGCACTCGCAATCCGGTGATCATGCTCGACGAAGTGGACAAGGCGGTCCAGGACTTTCAGGGCGACGCGACCTCGGTGTTGCTGGAGATGCTCGACGCCGAACAGAACACCGCCTTCGTGGACCATTACCTCGGGCTGCCGTTCGACCTGTCCAACGCCCTGTTCATCTGCACGGCCAACGGGGTGGAGCGTCTTCCGGCCCCGTTGCGCGACCGGCTGGAGGTCATCGAGTTTCCGAGCTACACGCCGGGGGAGAAGTTGCAGATTGCAACTCGCTACCTCGTTCCGGAGGTCCTGGCCCAGCACGGCCTGGACGAAAAGCTGGTGTCCATCCCGGACGCGACCGTGGTCCGGCTCATCCAGGGCTATGCCCGCGAATCCGGATTGCGCAGGCTCCGCCAGCAGATCGCCTCGCTGTGCCGCAAGCTGGCCAAGCAGGTCCTTTCCGAGGGGCTGGGCGCGGTCACCGTGGACGAAGCCATGTTGCAGGAACTGCTCGGCGCGCCGCCGTACACCTCCACCCCGGCCCAGGCCAAGCCCAGGGTCGGCCTGGCCACCAGTCTGGTCTGGACCGAGATCGGCGGCGAGATCATCTTCATCGAGGCGGCGCGCATGCGCGGCGCCAAGCAGCTCATCCTGACCGGCTCATTGGGCGAGGTCCTGCGCGAGTCGGCCCAGACGGCCCTGAGCTATTGCCGCAGCCACGCGGACACCTTCGGCATCGACCCGGAGTTCTACGCCACCTCGGACATCCACGTGCACATCCCGGCGGGCGCGGTTTCAAAGGAGGGGCCCAGCGCGGGCGTGGCCATCACCATCGCGCTGCTCTCCCTGCTCACCGGGCGGCCGGTGCGTCAGGACGTGGCCTCCACCGGCGAGCTGTCGCTGCTCGGCGAGGTCCTGCCCGTGGGCGGCATCCGCGAAAAGCTCATGGCGGCCCGGAGCGCGGGCATACCCGTAGTCATCCTGCCGCAGGGCTGCGAGGGGGCGGTCAGGTCCGTGGAGGACGAGGTGGTCGAGGGGCTGGACATCCGTTACGTGACGTCCATGGAGGAGGCCGCCGACATCGCCCTGTGCGAAACGGAGCGTGCCGCCGGATAAGATGCTATTCCAGGTGGTAGCGCTTGATCTTGCGCCACAGGGAGACGCGGTCGATGCCCAGGATGCGCGCGGCCTGCGTCTTGTTCCCGGCCGATGAGGCCAATACCTTTCTGATGTAGGATTTCTCCATATCCTCCAGGGTGGGGAGCGGGGCCTTGGTCTCGGTCTCCGCTATCTCGGCGGGCAGCAGTTCCGGCGTGAAGGTCGTGCCCTGGCCCAGGGCCAGCGCCCGCTGGACGATGTTCTCCAGCTCGCGCACGTTGCCCGGGAAGGGGTAGGACATGAGGATGTCCAGGGTGTCCTGGTCGATGGAGTTGATGGTCTGGCCCGGCTGGCGGTGCTTCTCCAGGAAATGGCCGATGAGGATGGGGATGTCCTCGCGGTGCTCGCGCAGGGGCGGGGCGTGCAGGGTGACCACGTTCAACCTGTAGTAGAGGTCCTGGCGGAACTCGCCTTTCTCCACCAGTTCGTGCAGGTCGCAGTTGGTCGCCGCGATGACCCGGATGTCCACCGGAATCTCCTTGGTCCCTCCCACGCGCAGGAAGTTGCGTTCCTGCAGCACCCGCAGCAGCTTGACCTGCATGTTCAGCGGCAGTTCGCCGATCTCGTCGAAAAATACCGTGCCCCCGTCGGCCGCCTCCAGAATGCCCTTCTGGCCCCGGTTGGCCCCGGTGAAGGCCTCCTTCTCGTGGCCGAACAGTTCCTTGTCCATGAGCTCGGCCGTGAAGGTCCCGCAGTTGATGGCCATGAACCGCTCGCCCGACCGGGTGGAGAGCATGTGGATGCCCTGGGCCACCAGCTCCTTGCCGGTGCCGGTCTCGCCCTGGATGAGCACGTTGCAGTTCATCTGGGCCAGCTGGCGGACGTCCTTCTTGAGCTGGACGAAGGCGTCGCTCTCACCCACCAGGGGCAGGTCGCGCTTGCCCTGGGCGATGATCTCCCGCAGCCGCCGGACTTCCACGGACAGGGCGTGCTGCTCCAGGGCGCGCTCCACCTGGAGGCGCAGTTCGTCGAGCTTGAGCGGCTTGGCGATATAGGAGTGCGCCCCTTTCTGCATGGCCTTGACCGCGTTGGCCACGGTGGCGTGGCCCGTGACCACGATGACGATGGTCAGGGGGTGGTGGGCGCGGATGTGTTCGAGCATCTGGATGCCGTCCATGCCGGGCAGCATCAGGTCGGTGATGACCAGGTCGAATTCCTTCTTGTCCAGCTCCCGCATGCCTTCCTCGGCCGAGGCGATGGCCGTGACGGTGTAGCCGCTCCCGGTCAGGACGTGGGTCAGGTTTTCGCGGGCGATGCGTTCGTCTTCAATGACCAGAATGGACGCGGCCGTCATGCGTTCTCCTCGGGCTCAAGGGGAAGTGTGATGATGAAAGAGGTCCCCTCGCCGGGGGTGGAGTCCACCCGGATGGTGCCCCGGTGCTCCTCGATGATGCCGTAGACGATGTACAGGCCGAGCCCCGTGCCCTGGCCCACTTCCTTGGTGGAGAAGAAGGGGTCGAAGATGCGTTGCAGGGTGTCCGGGGACATGCCCGGCCCGTTGTCGGAAATGGTCAGGACCTTGTGGTCCGTCTCCCGCGAGGTTTCGATCCTGATGGTCCCCTCCCGGTCCCCGATGGCCTGGATGGAGTTGATGATCAGGTTGAGCAGGGCCTCCTGGAAGCGCTGCCGGTCGAGGTACAGGGTCACGTCGTCCGGCACGCGGATGTCCACGGCGATGCGTGGCCCGAGCTGGCCCGAGACCAGGCGCACCGCGCTCTCCAGGACTTCCTTGAGGTTGCACGGCGCGGGCGAGAAATCCTTGTGCCGGGAGAATTCGAGCAGTCCCTTGACGATGTCGCGGGCGCGCAGGGTCTCCTGGGTGATGTTGGTCATCATCTTGTCGGCGAACTCGTTCTGTCCGCCGGTCTCCTCGGCCAGGATCTGGGCCGAGGTGGAGATGTTGTTCAACGGGTTGTTCAGCTGGTGGGCGATGCCCGAGGCCAGGGTGCCGATGGACGAGAGCTTCTGGGCCTGGACCAGCTGGGTCTGGCGCTTCTTGAGCTCGTCGACCATGGAGTTGAGGGCCACGAAGACCTGCTGGATCTCGTCGCCGTCCTCGCGCACGGCCAGGGGCACGAAGGTTCCCTGGGCGATGCGCCGCGTGGCCGCCTGCACCTGGGTGAGCGGGCCGAGTATGGCCTTGGACACGAAGAAGACCAGGGCCAGGACCACCAGGGCGACCACGCCCATGGAGATGAACAGGGTCATGCGCAGCCGCTGGTTGATGTTCAGGATGTTGTCGCGCTCGAGTTCGGCCACGGCGCGGGAGTGCTCCACCAGGGCCTGGCCGGTCTCGCGCAGGGCGTGGGCCGCCGGGCTGTTCTCGCCGACGTCCCCGGCCGGGGAGCTGAGCCGGGCGAGCAGTTCGCCGTACCGCTTCATGCCCTGGGCCAGGGCGGTGCCGTGCGTCTCGCCGTGGAGCTGAACGACCTCGCCGGACAGCTCGCCGAGGATGGTTCCGGCCCGGTTGAGGTTCTCGCGGCCCACGGAAAACAGGGAGCCGTCCTGGTAGAGGAAGAAGTTCTTTTCCTCGCGCCGGATTTCGAGGATCAGGTTGCGCAGGTCGTCGGCCCGTTCCACCAGGAGCACCGCCTCCTGCAGCCTGTCCAGGTTGGACAGGGAGAGCAGGGCGATGCTGCCGAAGGCCAGGGTGAAGATGGCTATGCCGAGTATGATGGTATGTCTCAGATTGGGTCTGACCATGCCGCTTCCCTTCATCCGCATGATTTGCAAGTGTTTTTACACTATGCCGCGCACGGGGAAAAGGCAAGGGGAACGGGGCCGGACGGTCGTGTCCGGCCCCGTGGGGAGCTATTTCAAGAGGCGGATCAGACGATCCTGTCGACGTACTCGCCCGGCAGGGCTTCGGCCTGCGCCACGGTCGCGGCGTCCACGCCGGTTCCTCCCGGGGCCTGGGCCGTGGCCTGGGGCTTTCCTTCCTCCTTGGCGGCGGCCTCGACGACCGGGACCTCGGCCGTATCCGCCTTGTCGGTTCCGTCCGCGGCGGGCGTATCCCCGGCGGCGGCGTCGGCCGCTGCGGCGGCATCGTTCGGGGCGGCGGCATCGTTCGGGGCGGCGGCATCGGCCGGGGCGGTCGGGTCCTGTTCCCCGTTTATCTTCTTGTCCACCGCCGCTTCCATCTCGTCGGTGTTCTTCTTCACTTCATCGCCCACAGCCTCCGAGACCTCGTCCTCGGCCACGTCCTTGACCTTTTTCGCGGCCTTGTCGGCGGCCAGAATCCTCTTGGCGTAGTTGTCCATGTCGGACGAGGAGACCTGGCCGCCCTGCTGCACCAGCGACTGGAGCTTGGTGCCGAACGAATTCTCGATCTTGAGGGAATCGAGCAGCCCTGCGGTGTATCTGGACTGCTGGCGGTCCCTGTCGAAGAAATTGGAAGCCAGCATGTTGTTGGAAGTGATCCCGCTCAGGTCCACTCCGCCCTCGGCGGGAGAGGCGCTGTCGGCTTCCTGCTGCTGCTTTTTGCCCATGGTCAGGGCTATGCGCGTGGTGTTGGTTTCGTCGATACGCACGGAATTCTCCTTGTTGGTGTGAACATCCGCTCATTCCTCTTTTCGGCAAGACATTATGTTTCTTTAGACTCAATGCCGTCGATTTTGTCCCTTGTCCGATTTTTTTTCAGTACTCGGGGTCAGTAGTTGACAGTGCAACTAATCGGGGCGTAATTCATGCCACTCAATACTGACCGGTCAGTACCGAACCGTCCGCAGGCCCCGCATCATGGCCGGGGGCATCGGGCATTTACTAGTTTCAGCAGGAGACAGCCCAATGAAAGAAGACTGCGAAAAGGAACAGCGCATCCTGGACACGGCGGCCGAGCTTTTTTCCCGGCAGCCCTTCCACAAGGTCTTGTTGAGCGACGTGGCCCGTGCGGCGGCGGTGGGCAAGGGAACCCTGTATCTCTATTTCAAGAGCAAGGACGATCTCTATTTCGCGGTCCTGTTCCGGGAGTTCTCCAGCCTGATCGATTCCATGCGCAGCTTCCTGGACGAGACCGAACTCGGCCCCGACGGGCAGCTGGCAGGCGCGGTCCGCATCCTGGCCGAGCACTTCTATGCCAGGGCTTTCAACATGGAGCTGCTGGGCTTCGTGGTCACCTGCCCGGTGACCGACGAGTGGAAGCAGCTGCGCGCCGACCTGTGGGACCTGTTCGAGGGGATCATCCGGCGCGGCGTCGAGCAGGGGCTGTTCCGCGACGAGGATCCCCGACTGACCTCCCGGTACATCTCCGGCCTGGTCCGGGCGGTCTGCCTGTTCGCGCCCGAGGGCGAGAACCTGGACGCCCTGTGCCGCCACGCCAGCGAATTCGTCCTGCGCGGGCTGGCTCTGAAACGGTGACGCGGCGGATGTCCATGCCCGGCCCGGCCGGGACGCCGTTCCACATAGTTCAAGTAATCAAGTTTTGAGGGAAAGCAATGAGTAACGAAAACGCGAGCGCCGACAGCGCCGTTTCCAGGCTGAAGGGGCTGGCCGCCGGGCGCAGGAGCCTGAAGTCCAGGAAGACCCTGCTCATCCTGGGGCCGGTGGTCCTGGTCCTGGCCGTGGTCCTGGGCTATCCCCTGTACCTGCGGCTCATGTCCCACGAGTCCACGGACGACGCCTTTGTGGAGGCCCACGTGGTCTCCATCAGCCCGCGCGTGGCCGGGCACGTGGCCGAGGTGCCGGTGCACGATAACCAGTGGGTGGAGAAGGGCGACCTGCTGGTCCAGGTGGACCAGCGCACCTTCGAGGTGGCCCTGGATGTGGCCAAGGCGCGGTTGCAGTCCGCCAACGCGGCCATGCAGGAGGCCGAGGCCGAGGTCGCGGCCGCCCGTTCCCTGGTGGCGCAGCGCAACGCGGCCCTGTCCTCCAACAAGTCCGAGCTGGACCAGGCCAGGGCCGGGGTGGACGAGTTCACCGCCGGGCACAACCGCGACGAGAACGATTTCAAGCGCATGGATGAGATGGTCGAGGCCGGGGCCGTGTCCCGCCAGGAATATGACCACGCCCGCGCCCAGGCGGCCGTCTCCAAGGCCAAGCTCCTGTCCGCCAGAAGGAAGATCGACACCCAGTCGGCCCAGATCCGCCAGGCCGTGGCCTCGGCCCAGGCGGCCCGGGACGGGCTGCTCCAGGCCCAGGCCGTGGTCGACAAGCGCGGGGCTGAGGCCCGCGAGGCCGAAGCCGAGGTCCGCCAGGCCGAACTGGACCTGTCCTACACCCGCATTACCGCCCCGTGCGCCGGCTTCGTGACCAAGAAGGCCGTGGAGCCGGGGGCCTATGTCCAGGAGGGCCAGAAGCTCCTGTCCGTGGTCGGGCACGACGTCTGGGTGGTGGCCAACTTCAAGGAGACCCAGATTGCCGGCATGAAGCCCGGCCAGCCCGTGGATATCGAGGTGGACGCCTATCCCGGCGTGACGTTTGAGGGGCATGTGGACTCCATCCAGCGGGGCACGGGCTCGCGCTTCACCCTGCTGCCGCCCGAGAACGCCACCGGCAACTTCATCAAGGTGGTCCAGCGCGTGCCGGTCAAGATCGTCCTGAACCATCCGAACGGCGAGGGCGGCTATCTCCTGGCCCCGGGCATGTCCGTGGTCCCGAGCGTGAACGTGGCCGCCCGCGCGGGCAATGATCGCGCCCCCGGCGCGGAGCCGGGCCGCGAAACCGCAATGCAATAGCCATGAGCATGTACAAGGACCCGGAGCACATGTCTCCGGCCGAACGGTGGACCATAGCCTTCACCGCGGTCTTCGGCGCCTTCATGTCGGTCATGGACACCAGCGTGGTCAACGTGTCCATGCCGCACATGATGGGCAACTTCGGCACGGACCTGTCGGCCATCACCTGGGTGGCCACCAGCTACTCCATCGCCGAGATCATCATGGTGACCATGTCCGGCTGGTGGAGCACGCTGCTCGGGCGCAAGAACTTCTACCTGGCCTCGTTCGCCCTGTTCACCATCGGCTCCATCCTCTGCGGCACGGCCACCACCTTCCCGCAGATGATCGTCTACCGGGTCATCCAGGGCATCGGCGGCGGGGCGCTCATTCCCGTGTCCCAGGCCATCCTGCGCGAGACTTTTCCCCCGGCCCAGCAGGGCATGGCCATGGCCCTGTACGGCATGGGCGTGGTCCTGGCCCCGGCGCTGGGGCCCATCTGCGGCGGCTGGCTGACCGACGCCTGGGGCTGGCCCTGGATTTTCTACATCAACGTGCCCGTCTGCATCCTGGGCATGCTCCTGACCATGCGCTTCGTCCACGATCCGCCGTACCTGCGGCGCGGCATCCGCTCCGTGGACTGGCTCGGCATCGGGCTGCTGACCGTCTGCCTGACCGGCATGCAGGTGGTCCTGGAGCGCGGCAACGACGAGCAGTGGTTCGATTCCTCCATGATCGTCTGGTGGACCGTGGCCACGGCGGCCTCCCTGCTCGTCCTCGTCTTCTGGGAGCTGAAGAGCGACGAGCCGGTGGTCAACTTCCGGGTGCTCAAGGACCGCAACCTGGTCCTCGGCTCGATCATGGGCCTGGTCTTCGGCATCTCCCTGTTCGGGACCACCTTCGTCCTGCCCCAGTTCACCCAGAAGATTCTCGGCTACCCGGCCTTCGAGTCCGGCCTGGTCCTGGCCCCGCGCGCCGCGGTCCTGCTCGTGTTCATGCCCGTCGCGGGCTGGGCTTTCCAGCGGATCGGGGCCAAGCCGCTGCTCTTCGCGGGCATCGGCATCATCATCATGGCCTATTACCAGCTCATGCAGCTCTCCACCACGGCCGGGTACCTGGACCTCATCCCGCCGCTGCTGATCATGGGCGTGGGCATGCCGTTCATGTTCGTGCCCCTGTCCACCATCTCGCTGATCTCCGTGGACAAGAGCCTGATCACGGACGCGTCCAGCATCTATACCCTGACCCGGCGGGTGGGCGGCAACATAGGCTACAGCCTGGCCGCCGTGCTGCTCGACCGGGGCGTGGCCATCCACCGCGTCCACCTGACCGACCACATCAGCGACCTGAGCCAGGCCACCCAGGACTACCTGGCCCGGTCGGTCCAGGCCCTGCTGGCCAAGGGCGTGGGCGCGGCCCAGGCCCTGCCGCTGGCCCTGGGCCTGCTCGAAAAGAAGGTCATGCGCCAGGCCACCATGCTGGCCTACAACGACATATCGTTCGTCTTCGGCTGCCTCTTCTTCGTGCTCGTGCCCATGGTCTTTTTCGTGCCCGGACGGGCGACCATCCGCGCCCTGACCGGCGGACGGAAGAAATGATCGGGAAATCCGCCCGCGAGGACCTTGCGCGGACGGGCTCCATTCGATAGGAAACTGCCCATGACGCCTGCCATCAACGCGGCCAAGAAGGCCAAGATCAACTACACGGTCCACGAATACGAACACGATCCCGCTGCCCCGTCCTTCGGGGTGGAGGCGGCGGAAAAGCTCGGCGTGCCGCCGGAACGGGTCTTCAAGACCCTAGTGGTGGACGCGGGCGGCGGCCTGGCCGTGGCCGTGGTCCCGGTCCTGCTCATGCTCGACCTCAAGGCCGTGGCCAAGGCCCTGAAGGCCAAGAAGGCGGCCATGGCCGACGTCAAGGTGGTCGAGCGGACCACCGGCTACGTGGTCGGCGGGGTCTCCCCCCTGGGCCAGAAGAAGCTGCTGCCCACGGTCATCGACGAGTCCGCGCTGGACTGCGGGACCATGTTCGTCAGCGGCGGCCGCCGTGGACTGGACATCGAGCTCGCCCCGGCCGATCTGGCCGCGCTGACCCGGGCGTCCTTCGCGCCCATCGCCCGCTAGCCATTGCGCACGGGTTCCCGGCCTAAAAAGCGGTTGTCTTCCGCGCCCGCCTTCCATATTGTGTCCATCTGGACATAATAACATGCTCCGGCAAACCTGGAAGTCAGAGGCGTCATGAGCTCATCAACCACGTTATTTCCCGAAGAATCCGCCATCCCCGAACCGTTCCGCATCGACACCCCCCTGGAGGTCTCCGAGTATCTGCTCGAAGGCCGCATAGAGAAATGGGAGGGCGAGACGCAGCGGGTCGATTCCGCCATAGAGACCGCCGTTGAAGGCGTTTACGCCCCCAAACACCTCGGCTCCTGCCCGGTCATGGACGAGGCGGCCGGAGCGGCCGCCGTGGCCTCCACCAAGGCGGCCTGGAACAACGGCATGGGTTTGTGGCCGACCCTGTCCGTGGCCGCGCGCATCAAGCACGTGGAGGACTTCACCCACCGCATGATCGAGGTGCGCGACGACGTGGTCCGCCTCATGGTCTGGGAGATCGGCAAGCCGTACAAGGAGTGCTGCGTGGAGTTCGACCGGACCATCGAGTACATCCGCGACACCATCGACGCCCTCAAGGAGCTCGACCGGACCTCGTCGCGCTTTGTCATTGAATCCGGCATCTACGCCCAGATCCGCCGCGCGCCGCTCGGGCCGACCCTGTGCATGGGCCCGTACAACTACCCCCTGAACGAGACCTTCGCCACGCTCATCCCGGCCCTGCTCATGGGCAATCCGGTGATCATCAAGCCGCCCAGGCACGGCAAGCTGCTCTTCGCTCCGCTCATGGACGCGTTCCGCGACTGCTTCCCGGCGGGCGTGGTCAACCTGATCTTCGGCAACCGCAGGCTGGTCAAGCCCATCCTCGAGTCCGGCGTCGTCAACGTCCTGGCCTTCATCGGCTCCAGCGAGGCGGCCAACGCCATGCGCCTGCTGCACCCGAGCCCCAACCGGCTGCGCTGCATCCTCGGCCTGGGGGCCAAGAACGCGGCCGTGGTCATGGAGTCGGCCGACATGCAACTGGCCGTGTCCGAGGCCGTGTCCGGCAGCCTGTCGTTCAGCGGCCAGCGCTGCACCGCGCTCAAGATCCTCTTCGTCCACGAGAACGTGGTGGACGAGTTCATCCGCCGCTTCAACGAGGGACTCAAGGCCATGCCCATCGGCATGCCCTGGGAGGAGGGCGTGCGCATCACGCCCCTGCCCGAGCCGGGCAAGATCAAGTACCTGACCGAGTTGGTGGCCGATGCCGAAGCGCATGGCGCCAAGGTGGTCAACCCCGGCGGCGGGGCCGTGGACCGGACCCTGTTCCATCCCGCCGTGCTCTATCCGGTGAACGAGAGGATGCGCGTCTTCTCCGAGGAGCAGTTCGGCCCGGTGGTGCCCATCGTGCCGTTCAGGGACGTGGAGACTCCCATCCGCTACATCATCGAGTCCCGCTTCGGTCAGCAGATGTCCATCTTCAGCGACGACGCGGCCGAGGTGGCCTCCCTGGTGGACCCCATGGTCAACCAGGTCTGCCGGGTGAACGTCAACTGCCTGTGCCAGCGCGGGCCGGACGTCTTTCCCTTCACCGGGCGCAAGGACTCGGCCGAGGGCACCCTGTCCGTGGGCGACGCCCTGCGCTGCTTCTCCATCCGCACCCTGGTGGCGGCCAAGGGCACCCTGCGCAACAAGGCCCTGCTCTCGGACATCGCCCGCAACCACAAGTCCAACTTCCTGAGCACGGACTTCATCATGTAGCCGGCCGGTCCGCACCTGCGGGCAAAAGGGGAGAGGCTTGGAAGGATTTCTTCCAAGCCTCTCTTTTTTCGGTTCTTCGTTCCTCCACGGGGCATCCGGATTGCTCGCCATGCACCGGCAGGGAGGACCTGTCCGGAACGACTAGATCATGCTGTCGTTGCCGGAGTCGATGATGGTCTGGATGAGCTGGTTCAGCTCGGCGCTGTTGGTCAATTCCACCGTCTGATCTACCGCGTTGTGCACCGGGGCAACCCCCAGGAGGTTGACCGTGATGTCGTCGCTGCCGTCGATGTCGGAGAACACCAGGCTGACGTCGTTGCTGTTGGAGGTTATTTCCACGGTCGCCCCTTCCAGGTTGCCCAGCGCCAGGTGGTCGTGGTCGCTGAAGTCGGTCACGTTGACCGTGGCCGGGCCGTCGCCCAGGTAGACCGGGTCGATGACGATGGCGTCGTTGCCCGCGCCGGAGGAGACGGTGTCGCCGTCTGCCGGGAAGAGCACGTCGTTGCCGTCGGTCCCGGACAGGATGCCGGACCCGCCGGTGGCGCCGGTCGTGTTCACGTTCAGGGAGACCTCGATGGAGGCGGTGTCGGTCCCGCCCAGGCCGTCGGACACGGTGTACACGAAGGTGTCGGCGGCGCTGTGGGCCAGGTTCTGCCAGCCGCCTTCGCCGTCCACCGCCTCATGCGGGGTGTAGGACCACTCGCCGGTCTCGTAGATCTTCAGCGAGCCGAACTCGCCGTCCACGGTGTAGTAGTCGCCGTCCAGATCGGTGCCCGAGCCGGGGGCGTTGCCCGGCACGTTGGCGGAGTCGATGTCGGACACGGACAGCTCCATGGCGCTCACGCCGCCGCTTGCCGCCGCATCGTCGAAGGTCACGTTGTCCACGTCGAAGTCGTTGGCCAGCACGTTGCCCTCGGCCGTGCCGACGAGCAGGTTCTCGCCGCCGGTGACCGTGGTCAGGCTCTCCATGCCGAACGATCCGTCGGGGATGAAGACGATGGTGTCGAAGTCGAAGCCCAGGGTGATGTAGACCGCGTTGCCCACGTTCTCGTACATGACCGGATCGCCGCCGCCCACGGGGTAGACCCAGGCGTTGACGTGGTTGTTGCCCTGGGCGATGAACTCGATGCTGAACGAGCTCTGCGGATCGTCGAACTCGAAGGTGATCTGCTCGCGGCCGTTCAGGTCGTCGACCTTCTGGTCGTCGCTCGAGCCGTTGGTGTGGATGCCCAGGTGCTGGTTGTTGCCCCAGGTGGTGAAGCGGACATCGTCGATGGGGTCGCCGTTCGCGTCGAAGGACTCTGCGGTCACGGTGTAGCCGGGGCCGTGGATGACCGAGCCGGACACGCCGCTCCAGTCGTCGATGACGGTTTCCACGGTATTCGTGATGAAGATCTCGTGCGAGCCGTCATGGACCGCGACGGGCGAGTCGTTGGCCGGGTCGATGGTGATGGTCAGGGTGGCCGTGTCGCTGAGCGCGCCGCCCGCCTGGTTGTCGGAGACCTCGTAGGTGAACACGTCGCTCACCGGATTGTCGCCCACGTTCAGCGGATCGGTCACGTCCTTGTCCTCGACGTAGTGGTAGCTGCCGTCGTTGTTCAGGTACAGGGTGCCATACTCGCCCTCGATCACATGGTCGGTCGTGTAGGCGTCGCTCACGCGTGCCGGCGGGGTGCCGTCGCCCGAGTACTCGATGCCGGTTACGGACAAGTCGAGCGCCTCGTTGTCCACGTCGGTGTCGTTGGCCAGGACATTGCCCGTCACGTCGCCCGCCGCCGCGTCGTCCACCGCTTCGGTGAAGCGGTTCACGTCCACGCTCGCCACCGGCGAATCGTTGGCCCCGCCGATGGTGATGGTCAGGGTGGCGGTGTCGGTCCGGGGGCCGCCCGCCTGGCTGTCGCTGACCTCGTAGGTGAAGACGTCCAGGACGCTGGGGTCGTTGCTGTTCAGCCAGTCGGTCGCGCTCTTGTCCTCCACATAGTGGTAGCTGCCGTCGTTGTTCAGGTACAGGGTGCCGTATTCGCCCTCGATCACGTGGTCGGCCGCGTAGGCGTCGCTGACCCGCGCCGGAGGCGTGCCGCCGCCGGAGTAGAGGATGGAGGCCACGGACAGCTCCAGGGCCGAGTTGTCGATGTCCGTGTCGTTGGTCAGGATGTTGCCCGTCACGTCGGCCGGGGCCGCGCCGTCCACCGCCTCGGTGAAGGAGTTCAGGTCGACCGTGGCCACCGGGGAGTCGTTCGCGCCGTTGATGGTGATGGTCAGGGTGGCGGTGTCGGTCAGCGCCCCGCCCGCCTGGTTGTCGCTGACCTCATAGGTGAAGATGTCCAGGACGTTGGGGTCGCCGCTGTTCAGCCAGTCGGTGGCGGACTTGTCCTCGACGTAGTGGTAGCTGCCGTCGTTGTTCAGGTACAGGGTGCCGTACTCGCCTTCGATCACATGGTCGGCGGTGTAGGCGTCGCTGACCCGCACGGGCGGGGTGCCCGCGCCGGAGTAGAGGATGCTGTTGACCGACAGCTCCAGGGCCGTGTTGTCGATGTCGGTGTCGTTGGACAGGATGTTGCCGGACACGACGTTCGCCTCCGCCTCGTCCACCGCTTCGGTGAAGCCGTTCACGTCGAGGGTGGCGACCGGGGAGTCGTTGGCCCCGCCGATGGTGATGGTCAGGGTGGCGGTGTCGCCGAGCGCGCCACCCGCCTGGTTGTCGTTGACCGCATAGGTGAAGACGTCGGTCACGGCCGGGTCGTCGCTGTTCAGCGGGTCGGTGGCGGCCTTGTCCTCAACGTAGTGGTAGCTGCCGTCGTTATTCAGATACAGGGTGCCGTACCGGCCTTCGATTACATGGTCGGCCGTGTAGGCGTCGCTGACGCGCACCGGGGGCGTGCCGTCGCCGGTGTACAGGACGGAGGCCACGGACAGCTCGGGGGCCGCGTTGTCCACGTCGGTGTCGTTGGCCAGCACGTTGCCGGGCACGTCCGCCGGGGCGGCGGCGTCCACCGCTTCGGTGAAGCCGTTCACGTCGGCCTCGGCCACGGGCGCGTCGTTGGAGCCGATCACCGGGATGCGCAGGTAGGCGTAGTCGGGCTTCTCGCCGTCCCACATGGCGTAGCTGAAGTACTCGGTCGGGTTGTCGCCGATGTTCAGGGGGTCGGCCTTGGCTTGGTCCAGGGTGTATTCGTAGGAGCCGTCGGCATTGATGACCAGCGTGCCGTAGGTGCCGTCCACGGTGAAGTTGCCGTCGCCGTCCGGGGCGCCCGCGTACTGGTTGGTGCCGTAGCTGAAGATGCTGGTCACGCCCAGTTCGATGAGCCCGTCGGGGTCGGTGGGGAGCTGGTCCTTGTAGGCCGGGGGCAGATCCTCGTAGCCCACATTGTCGATGTCGGAGTCGTTGTGCAGGACGTTGCCCGCCGCGATGGCGACGCCGGCCACTTCGGTGCCCTGCTCGACGACTTCTGCGGACAGGTCGTCGAGGGCGTCGGGCGCGTCGTTGGCGCCGACCAAGGTGATGGTCAGGGTGGCGGTGTTGCTCACGTTGCCGTCCGGGTCCGTGGCCGTGTACTCGAACCGCTCGAGCACTTCCTGTCCTTGGCGCAGGGGGTCGGCCAGGGTTTCGTCCAATACATATTCATAGGAGCCGTCGGCGTACACGGTCAGGGTGCCGTACCGGCCGTTGACCTGGGTGCCGGTGCCGGAAACAGTCTCGGGGCCGGGGTTGTCGCCGTTGAAGTCCGGGGCGGGGAAGTCGATGGTGTTGATGGACAGCTCGGTCAGAGCGCCGCCCGTCTCGGGATAGTCGAGGTTGTCGCCGTCGAAGTCGTTGAGGAGCAGGTTGCCGTTCACGGAGCCGGACAGGCCCGGGCCCTCGTCATAGTGGCCGTTCTCGCCCCCGTCGCGGTTGGTGCCGCTCTCCACGATCCGGTTGACGTCGTCCACGGCCACCGGAGGAACCGGTGCCGGTCCCGCTTCGGGCAGGTCGGTCACGATGGGGTCGAGCGTGGGGAAAAGGTGCCCGTCGTAGGCGTCGCCCTGGCCGCCCAGGGCGTTCAGTCCGTCGAACAGGGTGCCGGGGTCGTCGTTGTATTCACCCGCGCCGGAACCGGAGGTGGCCGCGCCCGCCGCGGTCTCGATGTCCTGCTCGGTCACGGGCTGGTCGCTCTCGAAGGCGAAGAGATAGACCCCGCCCCCCACCTGCTGGCCGTCGAGCATCTCGAACACGGGCAGGGTGTTTGCCTCGGCCAGGGACAGGTAGTCCAGCAGGATGACCGTCCCGCCGCCTTCCACGACGATTTCAAGGTTGTTGCCGTTGCCGATGAACTCCGCTTGCGCGAGGTCAAAGGTAAACCGTACCAATGCGTCCGCCGTCAATCGATACGACGTGGACCGGCCCGCACCAGGCAGCGATACCTGGATGACCGGGCTTTGGGTGGTGCTGGTGTCGGTCATGATGTCCTCCCTTGAAGGTATGAAAATATGTCAAATTCGCGCTTGTTTTTCTGGTCCACCTAAATATACGTGGCGGAGGCAACCTTGGGCACGGATATAAATACTGTTAATCCATATGGTTAAAATGTGTAAAACTCGTCATAGACAGTTTCGATTGAAGCGGCTTGTTCGGATTGAGAAACCATAATTTCGGAGTTTGAAGGTCGGGTTTAAACAGGGATTTAAACATTGGACTGTGGAAAACAAAAACAGGAAGAATGAGTTTTGCACCGGGGTTTTTTTTAAATGATAATAATTATCATATTTGATTTACGTACTTATTTCACGAATGTAAAAAATAATGTGATTCGGCGGGAAAAAACGGCCGGTTGTTTCTCCACTCCCGCCCCTTTCGAGAGCGTCGCTTTTTGCCGTTGAGTTTTCCGCATCGCCCTGCGCGAGCGGAGGCGGGGCAGTGCCAAACTCCAAATAGATAAATTATATTGACAGAATTGAAGGGTGAAATAGTAGAAGGTGATCCAGTGGCCTCGCCGGGTTCTCCCGTTGCGGGACGGAAAATGGAACCGTTTGGGAGGAGCGATGATGGAGTCTCGGACAACGATGGCCACGGAGGCGACGCGGCTCGCGCCGGGGCAGGATCTGCTCGCGGAGCTGGAGCGGCTGTTTGCGGAAACCGGGGCCGGGGCGGGGTGCGTCCTGGCCTGCGTGGGCAGCCTGACCACGGCGGTCATCCGCTTCGCCAACCACCCGGAGTCAACCTCCCTTGCCGGGCATTTCGAGATCGTTTCGCTGACCGGCGTGCTGTCGCCGGACGGGGCGCACTGCCACATCGCCGTTTCCGACGGCGAGGGCGGGACCATCGGGGGGCACCTGATGCTGGGCTGCCGGGTCTACACCACGGCGGAGATCGTGGTCGGCCTGCTGCCCGGCGTGCGCTTCACGAGGCCGTTCGACCCGCGGACCGGGTACCCGGAGCTGGCGGTGGAAACCATGAAACCGGAAGAGGAGTAGGGGTATGCGTATTTCCGAGCAATTAAAGAAGGAATTCAGCACGTTCACCTTTGTGCTGATCGCCGTGGCCATCGTCCTGAACATCGTGGTGGGGCAGCTCGTCTCGCTGCTCAAGCTGCCGGTCTTTCTCGATTCCATCGGCACGGTCCTGGTCGGCGTGCTGGCCGGGCCCTGGGCGGGCGGCCTGACCGGCCTGCTGACCAACCTCATCTGGGGCGTGATCTCCTCGCCCGTGGCCGCCGCGTTCGCGCCCGTGGCCATGGTCATCGGCATCGTGGCCGGGCTGTGCGCCCGCTGGGGATTGTTCCGCACCTGGTGGCTGGCCATCGTCAGCGGCGTGATCATCACCGTGTTCAACTCCATCGTGGCCGTGCCCATCCGGCTGTACATGTTCGGCGGCATCACCGGCTCCGGCGGGGACTTCTTCACCGCCTACATGCTCGCCCTGGGCAACGACCTGTTCGGCTCGGTGGTGGTCATGGTCTTCACCTCGAACCTGCTGGACAAGGTGGTCACGGCCCTGATCGCCTGGGGCGTGGTCAAGGCCATGCCCGCACGGACCACGGCCCGCTTCCCCGGCGTGCAGTCGGTTTCCTAGCCGTGCCGCATCGTCCATGAAGGGTTCCCCCACGGGCACGACCCTCTTCGTCGAGGGCCGCTCCTTCGTCCATGCGCTCAACCCGCTGACCAAGCTGGCCTGGGTCCTGCTTGCCGGGGCCCTGGCCTACGGCGCGCCGTCGCTCACCCTCGCCGGGCAGTGGCTCGTCTGCGCCGCGCTCCTGGCCCTGAACGGCTGCCTGCTGCTTACGGCCGGGGCCGCGACCAGGGCGTGGGGGCTGCTCTGGCGGATCATGCTCCCGCTCATGCTCTTCATGATCCCCATCCACGGGCTGCTGTACCCCGGCAACCGCACCGCGATCGCGGTCTGGCACGGGATCGCCGTGTACCGCGAGGGGCTCGTCTTTGCCGGGACCATCCTGCTCCAGGTGGCAGTGCTCCTGTCCGCCTCCCTGCTCTTCGTCCTGTGCACCCATCCGGCGGACATGGTCACGGCCGTGACCCAGGCCGGATGGTCGCCCAAGCTGGCCTTCCTGGTGGGCAGCCCGCTGCTCATGCTCCCGGCCATGCGGGCGCGCGCGGCCACGGTCCAGGCGGCCCAGCGGGCGCGCGGCCTGGACTCCGAGGGCGGCTTGTTCAAGCGCGCCAAGGGACTCTTCCCCCTGGTCAAGCCGTTCCTGCTCGGCGCGATCATGGACATCGAGCAGCGCGCCGTGGCCCTTGAGGTGCGCGGCTTCAACTCGCGCTCGGCCCGGACCGCCTGGCGGGAGGTGCCCGATTCACCGGCCCAGCGGCGGTCCCGGTGGGCCATGCTGGCCGCCTGTCTGGGCATCGCCGCGTACTGGATTGTTGTAAAAATGGGTCTCGCCGCATAGGCTGCCCGGAACCGCCTTGCGCGGTGCCGGATTCGGACGCGTCCGGCAGAGGACAAAAAGGAGCCCCATGGCCGATACGGATTGGAATCTGCGACAGACATTCACCTTTCAGGGGCGGGATGTGGCCTGCGACGTGATGGGGCAGGGGGAGCCCCTGGTCCTGGTCCACGGCACGCCCTGGTCCTCGTTCAACCTGCGCCATCTGGCCCGGGGGCTGGCCGATTCGTTCCGGGTCCACCTGTTCGACCTCCTCGGCTATGGCCAGTCGGACAAATCGGACAACGACGTCTCCCTCGGGGTGCAGAACCGGCTCCTGGACGCCCTGATCGGGTTCTGGGGGCTTGAGCGTCCGTTCGTGGTCGGCCACGATTTCGGCGGCGCGACCGTCCTGCGCGCCCACCTGCTGGACAAGGCCGACTTTCGGAAGATCGCGCTCATCGACCCGGTGGCCGTTTCGCCGTGGGGCTCGCCGTTCTTCCGCCATGTCCGCGAGCACGAGGCCGCCTTTGCCGGGCTGCCCGAATATATCCACGAGGCGGTGGTCAGGGCCTACGTCGGGTCCGCCGCCGTTTCCCCCATCCCCGAAGACACCCTGGCCGGGATCGTCGCCCCCTGGACCGGGGAGGAAGGCAGGGCCGCCTTCTACCGGCAGATGGCCCAGGCCGACAGCCGCTACACCGACGAGGTCCAGGACCTGTATTCGTCCATTGAGCGGCCCGTGCTCATCCTGTGGGGCGGGAAGGACGCCTGGATACCGCCCGAGCAGGGCCGCCTGCTCAACCGGATGATCCCCGGCTCGACCCTGGTGGAGCTGCCCGGAACCGGGCACCTGGTCATCGAGGAGCAGCCGGACGCGCTGGTGCGCGAGATCAAGACCTTTTTCCTGAGCTGAGCCATGGTGTTGAACATCTCCCTCGACAACCTCGCCTACACCTATCCGGCGGCCGATCGGCCCGCACTGGACGGCATCACCTTCGACATCGAGGAGGGCTCGTTCACGGCGCTCGTCGGGCGCAACAACGCGGGCAAGACCTCCCTGTGCTACGCCCTGGCCGGGGTCATTCCGCACCTCTACGGCGGGGACATGGCCGGGCGGGTCCTGGTGGACGGCCTGGACACGCGGGAATCCGACGTGGCCGACCTGGCCCTGCGCGTGGGGCTGGTCATGCAGAACCCGGCCAGCCAGTTCTCCGGCGCGCGCTTCACCGTGTTCGAGGAGGTCGCCTTCGGCCTGGAGAACCGGGGCGTTCCGCGCGACCTCATGGCCGAGCGCGTGGAGCGGGCTCTGCGTCTGGCCGGGATAGCGGATCTGGCCCGCCGTTCGCCCGCGCAGCTGTCCGGCGGCCAGCAGCAGAAGGTCGCCCTGGCCTCGGTCCTGGTCGGCGACCCCGATGTCCTGGTCCTGGACGAGCCGACCACCTTTCTCGACCCGAGCGGCGCGGTCCGGGTCTTCGAGACCCTGGACGGCCTGTGCCGCGAGGGGCGCACCGTGATCCTGGCCGAGCACCGCCTGGAGTGGATCGCCCGGTTCGCGGACCGGGTCCTGGTTCTGGATGGCGGGCGCATCGTCCTGGACGGCCCGCCCGCCGAGGTCCTGGCTGCGCCCGAACTGGCCCGCATCGGTCTGTCCGGCAACCGCTACACCGAGGTGGCCCGGCTGGCCCGGGAGCGGGGGATGTGGGACGCGGACCGGCCCCTGGCGGCCACCCTGGAAAGCGCCGTGGCCGGGCTCGAAGCCGGACGAAGGAGGGGCCGCTGATGCTGGCCGAACTGCGCGGCGTGACCTTCGCCTATCCCGACGGGACCGAGGCCCTGCGCGACGTTTCCCTGTCCATCGGGGCCGGGGAGCGCATCGCTCTGGTGGGCCGCAACGGCTCGGGCAAGTCGACCCTGGCCCGGCACCTGAACGGGCTGCTGCGCCCGTCCTCGGGCGAGGTATGGTTGGACGGCAAGCCCACGGCGGACGTGCCCGTGGCCGTGCTGGCCGGCAGGGCGGCTCTGCTTTTCCAGAACCCGGACGACCAGATCTGCAAGGGGCGGGTGGCCGACGAGGTCGCCTTCGGCCCGCGCAACCTCGGCTTTTCGCCCGAACGCACGGCCGAGCTCGCGGCCGAAGCCATGACCCTGTTCGGCCTGGACGGGCTTGATGCGGCCAATCCCTACGACCTGGGATGGTCCGAGCGCAAGCGGCTGGCGCTCGCCTCGGTGGTGGCCATGGACACGCCCCTGCTGGTCCTGGACGAACCCACGGCCGGGCTGGACGCCTTCGAGGCCGGGCTGCTGGCCTCGGCCCTGGACCGGCTCGGCGAACAGGGCAGGGCGGTGGTGCTCATCAGCCACGACATGGATTTCGTGGCCGAGAACTGCGATCGGGCGGTCTGCCTGGAGTCCAGGCGGCTGCGTTTCGACGGCCCCGTGGCCGAGCTGTTCACCCGCGAGGAGCTGCTTGAATCCTGCGGCCTGCTGCCGTGCCAGGTGGCCCGGCTCTGCGCCCGGTTAGCGGTCCGTCCCGCCCGTTTCACGCCTGAGGCGTTCCTGGGCTGCCTGCGTCCGGGAGAAACGGCGTCCGGTCGGGAATAAACGGATGCGAAAAAGGTGCGCCGCACCCTCGCGATTTCTGTTTACCTCCCTGAAAACCGGGTATATGGGAGTGCCATTCTCGGGCGCGTGATTGCGGCCCGGGCAGTCTGCAACTTCGGGAGGCTTCATGAGCCTTGCGTGCGAGACGCCAGCCGTCTCCTTTCCATCCTCTTCCGTTCGTCCGGCGACCCTGGACGACCTGCCTCTATTCGAGGCCTGCGAGCGGACCGGCTTCAGCGAAAACCGACGATCCTCAAAGGCCAGCCTGAGGCACAGCATCACCAGCCCGTCCCAGCTGGCCCTGGTCATCGAAGGCAGGGCCAAGCGCAAAAAACCGGTCCCGGCCGGGTGCGCCGTGGTCTTCCAGTACAAGCGCTCCCTGCGCGTCTACTCCCTGGCCATTCTCAAGGAGCACCGCATGCTCGGCCTGGGCGAGGCCCTGGTCCGGCACATCGTGGAGTTCGCGGCCAGCCACGGGTACGAGCGCGTCACCCTGGAAGCGGACATGAACAATCCCAAGCTGGTCAACTGGTACCGCAAGTTCGGCTTCGAGCCGGTGCGCTCTCTGGCCGACTACTACGGCCCGGGCGAGCCCGCCGTGCGCATGGTCCTGTCGCCGCTGAACCGCGATGGGTCGCCCGAGAGCGTGGTCATCGTGGTCGACGAGCCGGGCCGGGTCCGGGACTGCTGCCCCGGCGTGCAGTTCTGCTCGGCCACGGACTACCTGGCGGACACCAACTACGCCGGGTCCAACCGGTTCCACGTCCTGAACCTGTGCACCTCGTACAAGACCCACTCCATGGGCTACTACGTCTCCCTGCTGGCCACGGCCCGCAACCACCGCGTGACCCCTTCGGTCATGACCGTGAAGGACGTGACCACCCCGCTGGTGGCGCAGAGCCTGCTCGACGAGCTCAAGGACACCCTCCACCCGAGGTCGTCGCTGCCCGACAAGGGCGCGCTTCTGGAGCTGACCATCATCCTCGGGCGCACCCCGGACCCGTGCCGGGCGGAGCTGGCCCGCAAGCTCTTTTCCCTGTTCGCCATCCCGTTTTTCACCATCACCATGGAGCGCCAGGAGGACGGCTGGAAGTTCCGCAAGGTCAAGCTTCTGCACCTCCGGCAGGTGGCCAGGGAGTGGCCCGAGCTGCTGCGCACGGCCCTGGAGGCCTTCTGCCTGAAGAAGCGCTACAACCGGCCCAGGCTCAAGAGCTACCAGTACGACCTGGCCATCCTGGCCGACGCGTCCGAGCCCACGCCGCCGTCCAGCCCCATGGCCTTGGAGAAATTTCGCAAGGCCGCCGAGAAGGTGGGCTTTTTCGTGGAGTTCATCACCAAGGCGGACCACCGGCGCATCTGCGAGTTCGATGCCCTGTTCATCCGCGAGACCACGGCCATGGACAACCACACCTACGCCATGTCCCGGCACGCCTACACCGAGGGGCTGGTGGTCGTGGACGACCCGTGGTCCATCATGCTCTGCTCCAACAAGGTCTACCTCCAGGAGCGGCTGGCCCATGCCGGGGTCAACCAGCCGCGCGGCTGGCACCTGACGCGCAAGGAGTGCACGCCCAAGTTCCTGAGCACCCTGCCCCTGCCCCTGGTCCTGAAGCTGCCCGAGAGCTCTTTTTCCCTAGGCGTGTTCCGGGTGTCCTCGGTGGAGGAGTTGGGCGACAAGCTGGTCGACATGTTCAAGCACACGGACCTGGTCATCGCCCAGGAGTTCCTGGTCTCGGCCTTTGACTGGCGGGTGGGGCTGCTCGACAACAAGCCGCTGTTCGCCTGCAAGTACTACATGGCCAACAACCACTGGCAGATCTACAACTGGCAGGAGAGCGAGGACCAGGACGGCAACGACTTCAGCGGGCGGTCCGAGACCATGCCCGTGGACAAGGTTCCGCCCCACATCCTCAAGGCGGCGGTCCAGGCCTCGTCCCTCATCGGCAACGGCTTCTACGGGGTGGACCTCAAGGACATGGGCGGCAAGGCCTACGTCATCGAGGTCAACGACAACCCCAACGTGGACGCGGGCATCGAGGACCTGGTTCTGGGCGACGAGCTCTACGAGCGCATCATGCGCTCCATCTACAACCGCATCGAGGCCGAGCGGCACCAGGTGCGCTACATCTATTAGACGAGGCCGCAGATGATCCATCCCCATACCAGGGTCCTGTCCGGGGACCCGTCCATCGGCGTCGGCGTGTTCGCCACCGCCCCCATCCCCAGGGGGACCGTCGTGGTGGTCCGCGACCGGTTCGACGTGAGTCTGAGCCGCGAGGCGTTTTGGGCCTTGCCCGAGGCCCAGCGCGCGGCCATGGAAACGTACATGTACCACGACAAGTGCGGCAACCTGGTCCTGAGCTGGGACCACGCCCGGTACATGAACCACAACTGCCACCCGACCACCATGATGACGGACTACAACCTGGAGATCGCGGTGCGCGACATCGCGGCCGGGGAGGAGCTGACCACCGAGTACGGGCTGCTCAACATCCAGGAGCCCTACGCCATCTGCTGCGGCTGCGTGGACTGCCGCGAGCACCTGCGGCTGGACGACATCGACGTGTTCGGCGACGAATGGGACGCGCGCATCCGCGAGAGCCTGGAGCGCATCCCGCGCGTGAAGCAGCCCCTGCTGCCCCTGCTGGCCGTGGAGCAGCGCGCCCGGCTGGAGGATTTCCTGGCGGGCAGGGCGGGCTATTCGTCGGTGCGCAATCTCAAGTGGCTGGCCGAACCGGTCTGCGGATAGCTTCGGCCGGGCCGGATTTTTCCCGCCGGGGCGGGACGCTTCCTTGTCGGAGCGTCCCGCCCTTTACTTTCCGCGTGAATGTGCGAGGATGGACGGAACGGGTCCGCCTCGGGCGGGCCGCAAACCTGGAACCATACCTGGAGCAGACCAGTGACCCGACAGACATATGACGTGATCGTGATCGGTTCCGGCCCGGCGGGGGGCATCGTCGCCCGCAGGCTCGGCGAGGCCGGATTGGACGTGGCCGTGGTGGAGAAGGACGGCTGGGGCGGGGTGTGCCCGCTGCGCGGGTGCGAGCCCAAGAAGACCCTGGCCGACATGACCCACGAGATCCTCCGGGTGCGCGACATGGCGACCCACGGCGTGGCGGGCAACGCGCGCGTGGACTGGGCCGCGCTCATGCGCTTCAAGCATTCGGTCATCGACCCCATCTCAGGCAGGGTCTTCGACTCCTTCCACGGCCGGGGCATCACCACCATCCAGGGCGAGGCAAGGTTCACCGGACCGGATACCGTGGAGGTGGAGGAGCTCGGGCCGCTCACGGCCCGGCACATCGTCGTGGCCTCCGGGGCCGTGCCGCGCAAGCTCGACATCCCTGGCGAAGGGCTGCTCCTGAACAGCGACCGGTTCCTCGACCTGGAGACCCTGCCCGAGTCCATCCTCTTCATCGGCGGCGGGTTCGTCTCCTTCGAGTTCGCCTGCATCGCGGCCGCGGCCGGGGCCAGGGCGACCATCCTGCACCGCAGCCGACGCGTGCTCAAGGGGTTCGACGAGGTCCTGGGCCGCAAGCTGGTCCAGGCCATGCAGGACCAGGGCGTCGCCGTGCATACCGACCATCCGGTCAAGGCGGTGGAGCCGTTCGAGGACGGCGTGCGCGTGCTCGTGAACGGGCCCGACGACGTGGAGATGGAGTTCGTGGCCGCCGCCGCGGTGAGCGGCGCGGGCCGCGTGCCCGACCTGGACGGCCTGGACCTGGACAAGGCGGGCGTGGAACAAAGCGGTCGCGGCATCAAGGTGGACGAGTACATGCGCAGCGTGTCCAATCCCGTGGTTTTCGGCGCGGGCGACTGCGTGGAGCCGGGCCATCCCCTGACCCCGGTGGCCGTCCTGCAGGCCGATACCGTGGTCCGCAACATCCTCGAAGAGGGCTCGGCCCGGTCCGACCTCTCGGGCACGGCCGGGGCGGTCTTCACCCACCCGACCCTGGCCTGCGCCGGGCTCCTGGAGGAGCAGGCCAGCGAGCAGGGCTACGATTTCAAGGTCTATGAGGGCGACGCGGCCAGGTGGTCCGAGCACAACCGGCTCGGCATGGCCCACGCGGGCTACCGCATCCTGGTGGAGCGGAGCACGGGCCGCATTCTCGGGGCGCACTACCTGGGCGCCCACGCCGAGGAGGTGGCCAACATCTTCGGCATGGCCATCCGCCACTCCCTGACCCGCGAGGACCTCCTGGCCCAACCGTGGGCCTATCCGTCCTTCGGGTACACCGTGAGGTACATGCTGGGATGACGGACGGCACGCCCCGCTTCACGGTCAGGGGAGATATCGTCGAGGACGGCCTGACCGGGCTGGCCTGGCCCCGGCTGGCCCAGCCCTTCGAGACCGGCCTGTCCTGGCCCGAGGCGTTCGAGGCCATCGAGGCCATGAACCGCGACAACCGCTTTGGCTTTTCGGACTGGCGGCTGCCCAACCGGCGGGAGCTCTATTCCCTGGTCGATCACCGGGAGCGCGAACCGGCCCTGTCGTCCGGCCATCCCTTCGAGCGCGTATGGGCGGGCAAGTGCTGGACCGCCACCACCTCGGCCCGCGACCACGCCTACGCCTGGTGGGTGCAGTTCAGCGGCGGGCGGATGTTCTTCGGCCGCAAGGTGGACGACGCGGTGGTCTGGCCCGTGCGCGGGGAGTCCGGGGTCCTGTGGGCCACCGGGCAGACCGGCTGTTTCGGCGCGGACGGCGCTTCCGTGGACTGCGCCGGGACCGGCCAGGACGGGGCGCTGCGCCTGGGCCGCCCCTGGCCTGAACCGAGGTTTCGCGCAAGCGGCGGCGAGGTCGAGGACCGCATGACCGGCCTGATCTGGCGGTGCGGGACCGACCTGGCCGGGGGCATGGTCGACCGGGAAACGGCGGGGCGGGCCGTGGAGGCCCTGGCCCGCGAGACCGGGCTGGCCTGGCGGCTGCCCGCCATCATGGAGCTGGAATCCCTGACCGACTGTTCGCGGGCCGACCCGGCCCTGCCTTCGGGCCATCCCTTCACGGACGTGCGCGAGGCCTACTGGTCGGCCACGGACAGCGGCTACGACCCGACCTGGTCGTTCTGCTACTACCTGCACAAGGGCGCGGTGGGCGTGGGCTTCAAGGCAAGCGCCGAGTTCCACGTCTGGGCCGTGCGATCGGCCTGAGCCGGGATCAGCCCCCGAGTCCGGGGTCCTCGTCCGGGCAGTGGTCCTCCCGGCACTGTTCCATGAGTTGGCGGAGAGTGTCGGCTGCCGAGGTGAAGTCGAACTGCCCGATGAGTTGGGCCAGCTCCCTGACATGGGACGGGGCGCTTTCCTCCAGCTCCTTCCGGATGGAGAGGAAACTTTTCTGCGCGTCGATGTCGTGGTGCTCGAGCAGGACGAGAAGCGTTTCGAGCTCTGGCAGCATGGCCCGGACGCCCTGGTCCTCGATCCGGCCGCGGTCGGCGGCCGGAATCTCGGGCTCGTCCTCGGGCGGGTACGCCTCGCGGATGCCCGAAGTCACCCGGCGGGCCTCGCGGACAGCCTCGTCCAGGCGGGTGCGCAGGTCTCCCTGGCCACCCAGGAGGGCCTGCTCGAGCAGGGCGAGGGTCTCGCGCAACCGGTCGGCCCCGATGTTGCCCGCCACGCCCTTGAGGTTGTGGACCACGCCCTGGCACGCCTCAAACCGCTCCGCCGAGGCGTCGGTCATGAGCTTTTCCAGGAGCCTGTCGCTGTCCTGGGCGAAATCGTTGAGCAGCTTCCGGTAGAGCTTCTCGTTGCCGCGCAGCCTGGCCAGCCCCTGGGCCGTGTCCACGCCGGGCAGGTCGGGCATGCGGTCCGGATTCTCGGCGGGCTTCACCGACCAGGGCGGGACCTGTCCTTCGCGATCCGGCAGCCAGCGGGACAGGGTCCGCATCAAATCCTCGGGGTCGATGGGCTTGGTCACGTGGTCGTTCATGCCCGCCTCGAGACTCTTTTCCCGGTCGCCCACCAGGGCGTGCGCGGTCATGGCGATGATCGGCAGGGAGTTCTTGCCCCCCTTGCGAATGGCCTTGGCCGCCTTGATCCCGTCCATGATCGGCATCTGGATGTCCATGAGCACGGCGTCGAAATCTTCGGCCATGGCCATATCCAAGGCCTCCCGTCCGTTGTCGGCGATGGTCACGCGGATGTCCGCGCCCTCGAGGATCTCCCGGGCCACCTGCTGATTGATTTCGTTGTCCTCGGCCAGGAGGATGTGCGCGCCGGGCAGGTTGGGCGGCACCCCGGCCTGTTCCGCGCGGGCGGACAGCCTGGGCCGTCGGTCGGTGTTGCCGGTCAGGGTGTCCATGATGGTGTCGAACAGGATGGAGCGGTTGAAGGGCTTGAGCATGTACCCGTCAATGCCGACTTCCTGCGCCCGGAGGCGGATGGACTCCTGGCCGTAGGCCGTGAGCATGATGATCTTGGGGTCGTGCCTTATGTCCGTGTCCTTGCGGATGCGCAGGGCCAGCTGGATGCCGTCGGTGTCCGGCATGTTCCAGTCCGTGATGACCAGCCGGAACGGGTCGGTCTCGTCCCGTTCCTCGAGCAGGGCCAGGGCGTCCACGGCGCATTCCGCCTCCTCCACCCTGAAGGTGAAGGACTCGAGAACCTTGCACAGGACCATGCGCGACATCCGGCTGTCGTCGACCACCAGGACGTGCAGCCCCTTGATCTCGATCGGATATTCAAAGGAGTCGTCCGCGTGGTTGGGCTGGAGCTTCAGGGGGATGGTGAAGGAGAACTCGCTGCCCTTGCCCGGCTCGCTGGTCACGGTCATTTCGCCGCCCATAATCTCCACCAGTCTTTTCGAGATGGACAGCCCCAGGCCGGTACCGCCGAACTGGCGGGTGATGGAGCCGTCGGCCTGGCTGAAGGGCTGGAACAGCCTGTCCATGTGCTCCCGGCTGATGCCGATGCCCGTGTCCCGGACGCTGAACCGGATGACGGCCCTGACCCTGTCCTGCTCGAGGAGGTGGGCCTGGAGGACGACCACGCCTTTCTCCGTGAACTTGACGGCGTTGTTGGTCAGGTTGAGCAGCACCTGGCCCAGCCTGAGCGCATCGCCCCGGAGCTGGTTGGGCACAGTGCTGCGGACCATGAGCAGGAATTCGATGCCCTTCTGCTCCGCGGTCAGGCCGAGCATGTTGATGATGTTGTTGAACACGTCGTCCAGGAGGAAGTCCGCCTCGTCCATGGTCAGCCTGCCCGCCTCGATCTTGGAGAAGTCGAGGATGTCGTTGATGATCCCGAGCAGGGATTTGGCCGACAGGGAGACCTTGGACAGGTAGTCCGACTGCTTGGCCGTCAGTTCGGTCTTGAGGGCCAGATGGGTCAGGCCGATAATGGCGTTCATGGGGGTGCGGATTTCATGGCTCATGCGCGCCAGGAAGTCGCTTTTGGCCCGGTTGGCCTCCTCGGCGGCCCGGCGGACGGCGTCGAGTTCCCGGGCGCTGCGCTCCCGGGCGGCGGCGAACCGAGCCCTGGTCAGGCCGATCAGGACCGACAGCAGGAAGATACTCCCGAAGATGGCCAGGTAGCGGGCGCGCACTGCGATGATGTTGCTCTGGAGAGCCTCCCTTGATGTGAAGCAGACCACCTTCCACTCGTGGGATTGGGCCACCTTGACGTGGTCGGTCTTCACGGGCGTGACGTGGATGGTGCCGACCGTGTAGAGGCCGTTCCGGGTGGAGAACTGGCCCTCTTCCAGGTCTTTAATCCGTGCCCACGCTTCGGGATATTCCACGCTGAAGCGCAGCTTTTCACGGCCGGGGTACATGAAGGCCCAGTTCTTTTCCGGGTAGGGGGAGGCGAGCCAATATCCGTTCTCGTTGAGGAGCATGATCGGACCGCCATTCGGGTGCCCGCCGTCGTCGAGGCGGTCGATGATTCGCTTGCCGAAGTAGTTGAGGATGGCGAAGCCGATGCGTCGCCCGGAGTCGTCGTAGACCGGGGTGGACACCCGGATCATGGGCTTCAGGGGCATCTCGATCTGCTTGTGCTCGACGTTCAGGTCGAAGGGGGAGATATATATCTCGCCGTTCATCAGGGACAGGGAATCCAGGAAATAGTAGCGGTCGGCCTTGTTCTGGAGCTTGTCGACGGGGACCGGCGCGGGGTGGCCGTCGTTGTAGTTGATCCGGAGCAGCTCCATGCCGTCGTTGCCCAGGATGCGAATCTGGTCATAGGCTCCGCTGATGGTGCTCAGGGCCAGGAGTTCGCGGTCGAGGTCGCTGCGGTTGCGTTTGGTCGGGCCCTGGAGAAAGTGCCGGGTCTCCACATGGTTGGCCACCAGGTAGAGGTCCATGAACAGGGCCTGGAGATCCAGGTCGATGCTCTGGGTCACCATCCTGTTGTGGATGGACTCGTTCAACTCAAGGGATTTCTCGATGGAATCCGCCGCCTGGGCGTACAGGAAGTAGATGCCCAGGGCGGCGAGGGCGGTCAGGAAGATGACGGTTCCAAGGAAACTGCGTAGAGCCAGGGAAATATCGGAGTAGTGCTTCAACATGGCGTTCTCAATGTGCGGTGCCGTCGGGTTGCATCGATTTGGACAAAGGATACCAGCAAAACAAACACGCGAAGTATTATAATCGGGTAATTTTTCCTATTGTGCCGCAATCTGGCTATCTAACTGATATTTATCCGCCTATTTGCGGCGGATGGCAAGGCCCGCGAAGGAAAAACTCCAATTATAATTGCCCGCGCACTGTCCGGTGAGGATGATTTTACACAGGCGTATGTCGGGCAAATATCGGAGGTTGCATGGCGGACAGGGAAAAGCAGACCGTGCTGGTGGTGGACGACATCCCCACGAATCTCGACCTGCTGGTGGAGACGTTGAAGGACGAATACCGAGTCCTGGCGGCGCTCAGCGGCCAGGAGGCCCTGGACATCGTCCATTCTAGCACGCCGCCGGACATCGTCCTCCTGGACGTCATGATGCCCTACATGGACGGGTACACCGTCTGCGAGCGGATCAAGGCCGACCTGCGCTCCCGGAATATCCCGGTCATCTTCGTCACGGCCCGAGATCAGGAGGAGGACCAGACCAGGGGGTTCGAGGTCGGTGGCGTGGACTACATCACCAAGCCGGTCAGCCCGGCCGTTGTCCTGGCCAGGGTGCGCACCCATCTGGCCCTGCACAACCAGAACCTGGCCCTGGAGCGCAAGGTGGCCGAGCGCTCCCGCGACCTCTACGAGACCCGTCTGCAGATCATCCGCAGGCTCAGCGTGGCCGCCGAATACAAGGACAACGAGACCGGCCTGCACATCGTCCGCATGAGCGGCTATTGCCGCGCACTGGCCCTGGCCGCCGGTCTGGACGAGGAGGCCGCCGACCTCATCCACAGCGCGGCCCCCATGCACGACGTGGGCAAGATCGGCATCCCGGACCACATCCTGACCAAGCCCGCCAGGCTCGACCCGGACGAGTGGGAGATCATGAAGACCCACACGACCATCGGCGCGAAGATTATCGGCGAACACGACAACCGGCTCATGTTCATGGCCCGGCGCATCGCCCTGACCCACCACGAGCGGTGGGACGGCACGGGCTATCCCGAGGGGTTGGCCGGGGAGGACATCCCGCTTGAGGGGCGTCTCGTGGCCCTGGCCGACGTGTTCGATGCCCTGACCTTCAGGCGGCCCTACAAGGAGGCCTGGCCCGAGGATAAGGCGTGCGCGCACATCCGCGAGCAGCGGGGGCGCCATTTCGACCCCGAGCTCACGGACCTCTTCCTGGACAACCTGGAGACCCTGCGCGAGATCAGGGCCAGCGTGGGCGAATAGGGCGGATGCCCTTGGCAGGCGGCCGCCGGATCAGGCGAACCGCTCCCGGATCATTTTGAAGAGCGACGGCTTGCGGTCGTATTGATGGACCAGGTGGGCGACGCGCCCGGCCCGGTTCAGGACCTCGCCGCGCACGTCGAGCGCCGGTTCGCCCCTGGTCTGGGCCAGGGTCAGGATCGGCCCCGCGTTGTCGAACAGGGTCAGGCCGGCGAGCCCGCCCGTGTGCACGAGGTGGTTGTGCACGCCCTGGTCGTATCCGGCCATGCATTCGCCGGTGGACGGGGGCAGGAGCAGCCCGGTCATCCGTTCGAGATAGGCGAGCATGGAGGCGTGGTCGGCCACGGTGGTCCCGGAACAGGACACGGGCCGGTCCGCGATGGCGGCCAGGGCGGCCTCGCCCAGGTGTTCGCGCACCCAGCGGGCGTTGAACGGGCAGGACCCCACGGAGGCCGAGGGGTCCTCCAGGGCGCAGCAGACGCCCTCCGGCCAGGGGAAGGCGAAGGGATCGCGCTGGAAGACCACGTCGCGCACGTCGCTGATCAGAATGCGCTCGTAGGTTTTGCCGCTGGTCCGCAGATATTTCAGATACAGGAAATAGCGCAGCCCGTTGCAGGGCACGTCCTCGAGGCCCGGGGCCCGGTCCATGGGCAGGAGCTCGGCCCCGTGGGCGCGCATGCGGTCGAGGTCGCGGGTGGTTTCCGAGACGAAGAAAACGAGATCGCCCGCATACGCCGCCCTGTCCAGGGAGGCGAGAAACGGGCGAACGTCGCCATAGTGATAGCCTGCGGCCAGGCCGAGAATCAGGTTCCCGCGGCCCACGGCCTAGTTGCCGGAGGGCTTGCGCCGCCTTCTGCGCCTGCGGCGCTTGACGGTGGGCCTGGCTTCCGCGTCCTCGCTTCCGGTGGAGCCGCCGTCGTGCGGTTCATCGAAAATGTCGCGGAGTTCCGGCGCGGGCCGGTCGTCCTGTGGCTTGGCCGTCCGGCGTCCCCTGGACCTGGGCGGGCGGGACTGTTCCTTGGCCGCCTGGGGTTCACGGGGTTCGCGCTGCTCGCGGGGCTCCTGGGGTTCACGCGGCTCCTTGGGCTCACGCGGCTCCTTGGGCTCACGCGGTTCGCGGGGTTCTTTGGGCTCACGCTGTCCTTTGGGCTCACGCTGTTCGCGGGGCTCACGTTGCTCCCGGGATTCCCGGGGCTCGCGCTGTTCGCGCGGTTCCCTGGGCGCACGCGGCTCGCGCGGCTCTTGGGATTCGCGAGGCTCCCGAGGTTCTCGGGGCTCGCGGGGTTCGCTGGGCTCGTCATCCCGGGCCGGGCGTTCGGAGCGGACCGGCTTCTCGGGCCGGGCGGGCCGGTCGGAGCGCCGTTCCCTGGGGGACTCGGCGGACCGGCGGTTTCTGCCGCCGCGTTCGCGGGGCGCGGGCCGTTCGCGCCGGGGTTCGTCGGTGGTGTCGGGCTCGGCGGGTTTGCCGTGCAGGGTGGGCTGGTACAGCTCGTCCAGGAGCATGGCCAGCAGGGCCAGGGACTCCTCGTCCTCGGCGTACTTCTTGGCCAGGGGCAGGAAGCGGGAGACCCGCTCGCGCTGCAGGTTGGTCAGCTTGCGGTAGTTCTTTTCCAGCATGGCGGTCAGCCGCTCCCCGATGATGGCGGTCACATCGTCATCGGTGGGGTCCTTGATCTCCTCGAAGTGGATCTTGAACCGGGCGGCGATGCGCTCGAGCTCCATCTTCTGGATGACGTCCACCATGGTGATGGCCGTTCCCGAGGCCCCGGCCCGGCCGGTGCGGCCCGCGCGGTGCACATAGGACTCCGGGTCCTCGGGCGGCTCCATCATGAACACGTGGGACAGTTCCGGGATGTCGATGCCGCGCGCGGCCACGTCCGTGGCCACCAGGAAGCGCAGCTGGCCCGCCTTGATGCGGGTCATGAGCTGTTCGCGCTTGTTCTGGGTCAGGTCCGAGGTCAGTCCCTCGGCGTCGAACCCGAACTGGGAGAGCAGGGCGGCGGTGAATTCCACGTTCCGTTTGGTGTTGGAGAAGATGATCGCCGAGGAGGGGTTCTCCAGCTCGATGAGCTTGATGAGCTTGCGCTCCTTGCCCATGGCCGGGACCTCCACGAACTGGTGGGCGATGGCCGAGACGTTCTCCTCGTCCGAGGAGAGGCTCAGGAACTGCGGCGTGACCATGAACTCCTCGGCCAAGCGCAGCACGCTGGGCGGGAAGGTGGCCGAGAACATGAAGGCGCCGTCGATGTTGCGCGGCAGGTATCGCTTGACCTCAACCATGTCCGGGTAAAAGCCCACGGAAAGCATGCGGTCCGCCTCGTCGAAGATGACGACCTTGAGGTCGTCCAAGGTCAGGTTGCGGCGCATGAGGTGGTCCAGGATGCGGCCGGGTGTGCCGACCACCAGGTTCGCGCCCTCGCGGAAGGCGTCGAGCTGCTCCTTGTAGCCCACGCCGCCGTACACGGCCACGACCTTGAAGTCGTCACCGGCCAGCATGCGCGCGTCCTGGGCGACCTGTTTGGCCAGCTCGCGGGTGGGCACCATGACCAGGGCCTGGCAGGTGTGCCGGGTGCGGTCGAGCTTGTGCACCAGCGGCAGCACGAAGGCGCCGGTCTTGCCGGACCCCGTGCGGGCCTGGACCATGACGTCCTGGTTTTCGAGGAGGAAGGGGATGGCCCGTTCCTGGACAGGCATGAGCTTGTCCCAGCCGGCGCGTTCGCAGGCTTGCCGCAGCGCCTCGGGCAGGGTGTCGAAGGTGATCGGCGCGGGGCCGGTTGCCGTTGTTTCGGTCCCGTTGTCGGGATGCATTGTGTCGTTTTCCATTTCTACCTACTGTGTGATGTGGATTCCGGCCATTGATTACGATGTATAAGTGGGCCGGAATGGGAAATTCGTTCGTTGCGGGCAACACTATACCGTATTTGCCCGGTTGTACAATACGCCCCATGGAGGGGTCCGGGATCAGTGCACGAACTGTTCGTTGAAGATGCGCTCCTCCAGGGAGTGGTCGGGGTCGAACAGGACCAGGGCGGGCCGGGAATGGTCCTCGACCACGCGCACCTTGACCACGCCCCGGACCTCGAAGGAGTCGGCGGCCGCGCCCACGGGACGGTGTTCCGGGTCGAGAATTTCGAACTCCACCTCGGCGGAGTGGGGCAAAAGCGCGCCGTTCCAGCGCCGGGGCCGGAACGGGCTGACCGGCGTCAGGGCCAGGACGTTGGACCCGATGGGAATGATCGGGCCGTGGGCGGACAGGTTGTAGGCCGTGCTCCCGGCCGGGGTGGCCACCATGACGCCGTCGCAGACGAGCCGGTCCAGCCGTTCGCGCCCGTTGATGCTCACCCGGATATTGGCCGACTGCTGGGAGTAGCGGTGCAGGGCCACCTCGTTGAAGGCCAGGGCCGAACTGGTCCGCCCGCCGATGGTCTCGGCGGTCATGACCAGGGGGTTGAGGAGCACGCGGTGGGCCCGGTTGAGCCGCTCCATGAGCCCGTCGGGCTTGAAGCGGTTGAGCAGGAAGCCGATGGTCCCCCGGTTCATGCCGTAGATGGGGATGCCCGTGTCCAGGTAGTCGTGCACGGTCTGGAGCATGAACCCGTCGCCGCCCAGAGCCACCAGGACGTCGGCCTCCTTGGCCGGGACCAGGTCGTAGCGGTCGGCCAGCTGTTTGAGACCGTCGCGCGCCTTGGGCGAATCCGAGGCCACGCAGGCGATTTTCCGGATCGCCGGATGGATTTCCATACCCGGCCCGTCCGGCTTCAGCCCGTATCCGTTTCGCCTATTCACCGGCGCTCCGGGCGTATGTGACGAGATTCAGGGCTATCCCCTGCGGATCGCGGATGGCGCAGAACCGGCCCACGTTCGGGATGTCGGTGGGCGGGACCAGGAGTTCGCCGCCGAGGGCGACGGCCTCCTTCGCTGAGGCGTCCACGTCGTCCACCGTGACGTACGGGTCCCAGCACGGCGCGACGTTCTCGGCGACGTTGCCGTCCTTGAGCATCATGCCGCCGACCATGTCCTGGCCCTTGAAGGCTACCAGGTAGGTGTTTCCGTAGATGGTTTCGGACTCCACGAACGTCCAGCCGAACAGCCTGCCATAGAAAGCCCTGGCGGACTCGAGGTCGGTGGTGATCAGTTCGTTCCAGCTGAATGCGCCGTGGGTTTCGCGTGGCTGCATGGGAGGGCCTTCGGGACGGGGTTTGGCGGGGCGAAGCGACGGCCCCGGCCGGGAAGCCGGGGCCGTCCGAAACGTCTGTCGTCGTTAGAGCCTGGAATCCAGGGGGACGTACTCCCTGGGTTCGCGCCCGGTGTATATCTGGCGCGGCCGGTGGATCTTGGTGGTGCCGTCGGCGTAGGCCTCGTACCAGTGGGCGATCCAGCCGGGCATGCGGCCGATGGCGAACATCACCGTGAACATGTTTACCGGGATGTTCAGGGCGCGCAGGATGATGCCGGAGTAGAAGTCCACGTTGGGGTAGAGCTTGCGCTCGATGAAGTAGTCGTCGCTCATGGCCGCGTCGGCCATCTCCAGGGCGATGTCCAGCAGCGGATCGTCGTTGCCCGTGGATTCGAGCATGTCGTGGGCGGCCTTGCGCAGTATCCTGGCCCTCGGGTCGAAGGACTTGTAGATGCGGTGGCCGAAGCCCATGAGCTTGCATTCCTTGCGCTTGACCTTCTCGAGGTACTCGGGGATGGACGTGCCGCCCTCGTGGATCTGTTCGAGCATCTCGATGACGCCCGCGTTGGCCCCGCCGTGGAGGCGGCCCCACAGGGCGCAGATGCCTGCCGAGACCGAGGCGAACAGGTTGGCCTCGGTGGATTGGACCATGCGCACGGTGGAGCAGGAGCAGTTCTGCTCGTGGTCGGCGTGGAGCAGGAAGAACAGGGTCAGGGCGCGAACCTGGGCGTCCGTGGGCTCATAGTTGCGGTGCGGGATGGAGTGCATCATATGCAGGAAGTTCCGGCAGTAGGAGAGTTTCGGGTCCGGGTACATGAAGGGCAGCCCCTGGGCCTTGCGGTAGGACCAGGCCGCGATGGTGCGCACCTTGGAGATGATCTTGGCCGCGGCCCGCAGGAAGTCCTCCTTGGAGTCGATCTCCAGGAGGTCCGGGTGGTAACAGCCCAGCGCGTTGATCACGGCGGACAGGATGGCCATGGGGTGCCCGGTGGACGGGAACCCTTCGAAATGGTGGCGGAGGCCTTCGTGCAACAGCTCCTGCTCGCTGAGCAGGTCGCGGAATTTCTGGCGCTGGCTGCGCGTGGGCAGGTCGCCGAAAATGAGCAGGTAGGCGGTCTCGATGAACGTGCCGTGTTCGGCCAGCTGCTCGATGGGATAGCCGCGATAGCGCAGGATGCCGTTTTCGCCGTCCACAAAGGTCACGTCGCTCTTGCAGGAGCCGGTGTTCGCGTAGCCGGGGTCGTAGGTGATGTACCCGGACTCGCTTCGCAGACAGGTGATGTCGATGGCGTGTTCGTTTTCGGTGCCGATGATCACGGGCAGCTCGAAGGTCTTATCGTCGATGATGAGTTTGGCGGTCTTGCCGCCGGCGTATTTGTCGTCTTTGAGCATCTCGTTACCTCTGGAAATCATACGTCAAGCCTCCCAACCGTTGTCGGGCTTCGAAGGAAATTCGGTCGTCTGGCCTGGTTCCGGTCGGCCTTGGGGGTCAGGCCGTACCATGCGATGGAAGCTTCCGATCAAGAGCGGACTAACAATCCGAATCGAATACTTATAATGAAATGGTTGTCGTGTCAAACGCCGTGTTGGGAGGTGTGGGCGTAAGTCTAATTATAACAATGGGTTGGTGTTCGAAAATAGGGCAGTTTCCCGTCCCGGCTCAGGCCCGTTCTTCGGGATTGCCGCCCAAGGCGCACCTCGGGGTTGACTTTCCGAATTATACCCCTATAGGGTATGTGTCGAACGCCGGAAGGATGTCCGGTCCGCAAACATTACCAAGACGAGGTTGCAAACCGACATGGCAGAGAAGAAACATCGGACGGGGACCATCAGCCGACGCGGGTTCCTCAAGACCCTCGGCGTGGGCTCTGCCGGGGCGCTGATTCCGGCCGCTCCCGCGCTGGCCGCGCAGGAAAGGGTGCCCGCTCCGTCGGACGGCGAGCTGGCCACCCTGCTCGACCTGTCCAAATGCATCGGCTGCGGCGCCTGCGTGGAGGCCTGCCGCGAATCCAACGCCGCCAAGTTCCCGGAGCCGGTCAAGCCGTTCCCGGCCATGCTCCCGTCCCGTCGGGCCAAGCCCGAGGACTGGTCGGACCTGCGCGACGTGGACGACCGGCTGACGCCCTACAACTGGCTCTTCCTGCAGAACGCCGAGGTCGAGTACCGGGGCGAATCCTTTGATATCAACATCCCCCGGCGGTGCATGCACTGCCAGAACCCGCCCTGCGCCAACATGTGTCCCTTCGGCGCGGCCAACAAGCAGGTCAACGGCCTGACCCGCATCAGCCCGAACCTGTGCATGGGCGGGGCCAAGTGCCGGGCCGTCTGTCCGTGGCACATCCCCCAGCGCCAGTCCGGCGTGGGGCTGTACCGCCACCTCATGCCGCGCCTGGCGGGCAACGGGGTCATGTACAAGTGCGACCGCTGTTACCAGCTCCTGGACAAGGGCGAGCTGCCCGCGTGCATCGCGGTCTGCCCGGAGAACGTCCAGACCATCGGCCCGCGCCATGAGATCGTGGCCCGCGCCCAGGAACTGGCCAAGGAGATGGCCGGGTTCATCTATGGCCTGGAGGAGAACGGCGGGACCAACACCCTGTACGTCTCCCCGGTCCCGTTCGAGCTCATCAACCGGGCCATCGACAGGGACTCCGGGCCCGGCGCGAACAAGACTGCCGGACCGGGCAAGCAGAAGCGCGGTCCGCTCGGCCCCGGCAAGCCGCACATGGGCCCGGTCAAGGACGTCATGGCCGACGAGACCAACTTGGCCGCGGCCGCGTTCATCGCCCCGGTGGCGGGCATCGCCGCGGGCGTGCTCGGCCTGGGCTCCAAGCTGCTGAACAAGGGGGAGGGCGATCATGAGGACTAGACCCTATCCCGCCTGGATTTCCCGGCTGTTCATCCTGCTGGTGGCCGCCCTGACCTTCACCGGGTTCATGCAGATGCCCCTGGCCAAGCGCTACGCCCTGACCACCCTGCCGGGCATGGCCTGGACCGGCGACTTCTTCCTGGTCCACAAGATCCATTACGTCCTGGGCGCCGGTCTCCTCTTCCTGGTCGCCCTGGTCGCGGCCAATTGGCTCAAGGCCTGGCGGGGCCGACTCACCCTGACCGGCCTGGGTCTGGCCCGCGCCGTGGTCGTGGGCGGGCTGCTCGCGTCCGGTCTGCTGCGCGTCTACCGCAACCTGCCCGGCGTGACCCTGGACCCGGCCTGGATACTGGCCATCGAGTGGACGCACCTCATCCTGGTCATGGTTCTGGGCGTGCTCGCCCTCGTCGCGCTTGTCCGCAAATCCTCGGCCTACGCCGTGCGCAGATAGTTTCCGTCACACTCCATTCCCATAGCCGGAAAGGGGGCCCTCGGGTCCCCTTTCTCGCGTCCTGCAAACGTGGTACCTGCACCCGAACACAACCAAACGGAGAGCCCCATGGAAACCATATCCTGGAACGATTTCGAAAAAGTGGAATTGCGCGTGGGCACCATCGTCAAGGTCGAGCCCTTTCCCGAGGCCCGCGTCCCGGCCTACAAACTCGTGGTCGATTTCGGCGAGGACATCGGCACCCGCAAGTCCAGCGCCCAGATCACCGACCTCTACACGCCCGAGGAACTCGTCGGCAAACAGATCGTCGGCGTGGTCAACTTCCCGCCCAAACAGATCGGCCCCATGCGCTCCGAATGCCTGGTCACCGGCTTCTACCGAACCGACGGCGTCGTCCTCGCCACCCCCGACAAACCCTGCCCCAACGGCCTCAAGCTGGGATAAGAATGCCTCCGGCGGCCGGGGGAAGGGGAGGAAAACCCCTTTGAAAAGGGTTCTTTCCTCCCCTTCCCCCGGACC